>JASJEC010000010.1 GCA_030064845.1 Kiloniellales bacterium | reverse complement strand
ATCACCGAGCAGGGCGAGTGGCGCTGCGAGATGGTGGTCAACGCCGCCGGCACCTACGCGCGCCAGGTCGGCGAGTGGGTCGGCCTCGACCTGCCCGTGGTCTCGGCGACGCACCACTACCTGGTGACCGACACGGTGCCCGAGTTCGTCGAGCGCGACACGGAACTGCCCGTGGTGCGCGACGACCACGTGGTCTCCGGCTACGTCCGCCAGGAGCAGAAGTCCGGCCTGATCGGCATCTACGAGAAGAAGGACCCGCGCCCGGTCTGGCTCGAGGGCACGCCTTGGGAGGCCGAGCACGAGCTCTTCGAGGCCGACTACGACCGCATCATGCCCTGGCTGGAAGCGGCCCTGGAGCGGGTGCCGGTCCTGGCCGACAAGGGGGTGAAGCGGGTGGTGCACGGCGCCATCGCCCACCCGCCCGACGGCGGCATGCTGCTCGGCCCGGCGCCGGGCCTCCGGAACTACTGGTGCGCCGCCGGCATCCCGGTCGGCATCGCCTGGGGCCCGGGCGCCGGCAAGTACCTGGCCCAGTGGATGGTCCACGGCACCGCCGAGGTCAACATGCGGCCCTTCGACCCCCGGCGCTACGGCCCCTGGACCGGCTTCGACTATGCGGTCGAGAAGGTCAAGGAAGACTACATCCTGCGCCACGAGACGCCCTTCCCGCACCGCGACCGCCCGGCCGCCCGGCCGGTCAAGGCCTCGCCGCTCTACGAGCGCCTCGCGCAGGCCGGCGCGGTCTACGAGCAGGTCTTCGGCTGGGAACGGCCCCTATGGTTCGCCCGTCCCGGGGTGGAGCAGCGCCACCACGAGAGCTTCCGGCGCTCGGCCGCCTTCGACTGCGTCGCCGCCGAGTGCCAGGCGGTGCGCGAGCGGGCCGGCATCCTGGACCTGACCGCCTTCGCCAAGGTCGACGTGACCGGTCCGGGCGCCGAGGCCTTCCTCGACCGCATGATCGCCAACCGGCCGCCGCGCAAGGTCGGCGGGATCGTGCTCAGCCACCTGCTGAACCGGAAGGGCACCATCGAGGCCGAGGTGACCTGCGCCCGCCTTGCCGAGGACCGCTTCTACCTCATGTTCGCCGCCTTCCACGAGCTCCGGATCATGGACTGGCTGGAGCAGCACCGGAACGGCGAGGACGTGACCGTCACCAACCAGTCGAGCGACTACGGCTGCCTGGTGCTCTCGGGCCCGGCGTCGCGCGACATCCTGCGCCAGGTGACCCAGGCGCCGCTCGACAACGAGTCCTTTCCCTGGCTCAAGGCCCGGGAGATCGATGTGGCCGGCGCGCCGGTGCGCGCGCTCCGCGTCTCCTACGTCGGCGAGCTCGGCTGGGAGCTGCACGTGCCGCTCGACAGGATGGCCCAGGTCTACGACGCCCTCTGGCAAGCCGGGAAGGAGCACGGCCTGGAGAACTTCGGCTCGGCCACGCTCAACGCGCTCCGCCTGGAGAAGGGCTTCAAGGGCGCCAGCGAGCTGACCAACGAGGTGACCCTGCCCGAGGCCGACGTCATGCGCTTCGTCAAGCTGGACCGGGAGTTCCTCGGCCGTGACGCGACGGTGGCCAGCCAGGAGGCGCCGCTGCCCTGGCGCTGCGCCTATCTCGCGATCGAGGCCGCCGATTCTGACTGCCACGGCAGCGAGGCGGTCTTCGACAACGGCACGCTGGTCGGCGCGGTCAGCTCCGGCGGCTACGGCCACCACGTCGGGAAGTCTCTGGCTTTCGCCTACCTGAAGCCGGACTATGCGGAACCGGGTTCGGAGCTTGAGGTCATGGTGCTGGGCGAGCGGCGCCCGGCCCGGGTCCTGGGCGAGGCCGCCTACGATCCGCAGAACGAGCGCCCGCGCGCTTAGGAGGGCGTTGTCGCAGTCAGGAGTACTTGATCGACGTCACCCTTCGACAGGCTCAGGGTGAGGTTGATTGCTTGATACACATTGCCCTCACCCTGAGCTTGTCGAAGGGTGATGGTGCCAGGTTCGCATCCTTGAGCAGCTTGGCGGAACGAAAGGACAAGGCCATGGCGATAGCCGAAGCGAGAACGCAGGAACAAGCGGCCAAGACCCAGGCCGAGCTCTACGAGGTCGCCGAGCGCAGCCTGCCGGGCGCCGGCCTGGGCGGCTACTCCCTGCCGGACGACCTGCGCTTCGTGGTCGAGCGCGGCGAGGGCTCGCACCTCTATTCCGTGGAAGGACGCCGCTACATCGACTACGTCGGCGGGGCTGGGGCCAACATCCTGGGCCACGCCCACCCGGCGGTGGTCGCGGCGGTGCGCGAGCAGGCCGGCCGGGCGCTCCACGTCTTCGGCACGCTGAACGACGTGGCGGTGGAGCTCTCCGAGACGCTGCTGCGGGTCATCCCCTGCGCCGAGAAGATCACCTTCACCACCACCGGGTCCGAGGCGACCTTCTACGCCATGCGCATGGCCCGCGCCTTCACCGGCCGGGACAAGATCCTGAAGTTCGAGGGCGCCTACCACGGCAACCACGACTATTCCGCGGTCAGCGTCTTCCCCAAGGCGCCGGGCAACTACCCGGTCGGCAGCGTCGACAGCGGCGGCGTGCCCGAGGTGCTGCCCCAGACCGTGCTGATCGCGCCCTACAACGACCTCGACGTGGTCGAGCGGATCGTCGCGACGAACAAAGCCGACCTCGCCGCCATCATCGTCGAGCCGGTGCAGCGCATCATCTTCCCGCAGCCGGGCTTCCTGGCGGGCCTCAGGCAGATCTGCGACAAGCACGGCATCGTGCTGATCTTCGACGAGGTGGTCACCGGGTTCCGGCTCGCCTTGGGTGGTGGGCAGGAGTACTTCGGCGTGACACCGGACCTCGCCAGCTACGGCAAGATCGTCGGCGGCGGCGGGCCGCTCGGCTGCGTCGCCGGGCGCGCCGAGATCATCGACCGGGCCAATCCCAAGTACAAGGGCCAGGCCGACTACGCCTACATCAACGGCACGCTGCACGGCAATCCGATCGCCGCGGCCGCCGGCCTGGCGACCATCCGCGAGCTGGAGAAGCCGGGCTTCTACGAGGCCCTGCACGGACGCGCCGACGAGCTGACCGGCGCGCTCCAGGGCGTGCTCGACCGCAAGGGCGTGCCGGCCATCGCGGCCGGGCGCGGGTCCTTCTGGCAGTTCCTCTTCATGGACCGGGAACCGGTCAGCCAGACCGACGTCATGGCGAGCGACGCCGCCTCGATGCGCAAGCTCGACCTGGAGCTGCTGCGCCGGGGGATCTACGTGCTGCCGGGCGTGCGCCGCTTCACCTGCGCCGTCACGACCGAGCAGGACATCGCCGAAACGGTCACGGCCCTCGAAGGCGCCTGCGACGCCATGGCCCGGGGATGATCCTCCCGCGGGCGCGGCACCGGTGAAGCGGCACACGGCCATCGAGGTTCGCGACGGGGTCTTTCTGCGCCGCGGCGGCGGCGGCGACGCGCCGGTGCTCTGGTGTGTTCACGGCTACGGCGAGTCCGGCTTCTCTTTCGCGCCGCTCACGGAGACGCCCCTGTGCGACGCCTATCGCCTGATCATCCCTGACCTGCCCGGCTTCGGCGTCTCGCCGAGCGCGCCCGAGGCCGGCACGCTCGACGGCCAGGCCAGGATGCTGGCCGCGCTGATCCGCGCGGTCACGCCGGACCAGCCGGTCGGCCTAATCGGCCATTCCCTAGGCGCCTCGATCGCGGCGCTGGCCGCCGGAGAGCTGAGCGAGCAGGTCGCCGGCATCTTCGCCATCGAGGGCAACCTGACCGCCGCCGGCGGCTACTTCACCGGCCGCGCCGCCAAGGCCAAGGACGCCGCCGGCTTCAAGCGGACCTTCCTCTCCGACCTCAGCCTGAAGTCGGCGCGGAATGTCGCGCTCAGCCGCTACCTGGCCAGCGTCGCCCTGGCCGACGACGAGACCTTCTGGCGCCTGGGGCGCGACGCCACGGAACGGGCGCGGAACGACGGACTCGGCGAACTCTACCGGAACCTGCTCTGTCCCAGCCTCTACTACTGGGGCCGCACCGGGACCGTGCAGGAGGACCGCGACTACCTGAAGGCCCACGGCCTGCCCAACCGGGTCTACACCAAGGCCGGCCACTGGCCGATGGTCGACATCCCCGACGCGACCGGCCGGGCGATCGCCGGTTTCTTCGACCTGCCGTCGTTCAGGAGCGCGCCATGAGGATCACCCGGATCCGGCTGCACAGGGTTCGCCTGCCCTACAAGAGCTTGAGCAGCATCCGCGTCGAGCGCGAGGTGCTGGAAGAGGTCGAGACCAACGTCGTCGCGGTGGAAACCGACGCCGGGATCACGGGTCACGGCGAGTCCTGCGCGATCGGCGCGGTCTACTTGCCGACCTATCCCGACGCGGTGCGCGGCGGCATCGCGGAGCTGGCGCCGGCGCTGCTGGGCGAGGACCCGCGCAGCCTTGGGCGCGTCAACTGGCTGATGGACGAGGCGGTGCGCGGCCAGCCCCAGGCCAAGTCGCCGATCGACATCGCCTGCTGGGACATCCTCGGTCAGGCCGCCGGACTGCCGCTCCACACCCTGCTCGGCGGGCGCCTGATGGACCGGGCGCCGCTCTATCACTCCATCGCCTTCGCCCGGCCCGACGCCATGGCGGTGCAGCTGGAAGGTTACCGGGCCGAGGGCTTCGGCGTCTTCCAGATCAAGGTCGGCGGCTTGCCCGAGGAGGACGTCGATCGCATCCGCGCCTGCCACGGCGCGCTCGGGCCGGGCGACCGAATGTTCTTCGACGCCAACCGCGCCTGGACGTCCGAGGACGCCCTGCGGGTCTCCAAGGCGCTCGCCGATCTCACCTGGCCCATGGAGCAGCCCTGCGAGACCTATGAAGAGTGCCGCCGCGTGCGCCGCCGGATCGACCGGCCGCTCTATCTGGACGAGGTGATCGACGACCAGAGCGACCTGATGGCGGCGGTCGCCGACGAGGCCCTGGACGGCCTGGTCATCAAGCTCTCCCACTGCGGCGGCCTGACCCGGGCGCGGGAACTGCGCGCGGCGGCCCTGGCGGCCGGGCTCAAGGTGCGGATCGAGGACACGGTCGGGGCCGACATCGCCCGCGCCGCCGTGGCGCATCTGGCGGTCACCACGCCGCCGAAACGCCTGATCGCGGCCTACCCGCACCTGAACGACGCGGTGACCCTGGCCGAGGGCGCGCCCAGGGTCGCGGAGGGCGCGGTGTCGCCGGGCGACGCGCCGGGGCTCGGCATCACCCCTCTCTCCGGGGTGCTCGGCGAGCCGGTCGCGGTCCATGAGTGAACGGCGATGAAGATCTCCAGGGTCAGCGTCTATCGGGTCGAGCTGCCGGTCACCGGCCAGGGCTTCAAGTTCTCCGGCGGCCGCGTGGTCCGCTCGACCGATTCGACCATCGTCCGGATCGACACCGACGAGGGCGTCTCGGGCTGGGGCGAGACCTGCCCCTTCGGCAACGACTATCTGCCCGCCTTCCCCGAGGGCGCGCGGGCGGCGCTCGGCCTGCTGGCGCCGGCCCTGCTCGGCCGCGACCCGCGGCGGCCGAATGAAACCTCTGCCGTCCTGGACCGGGCCCTGATGGGCCACGGCTACGTGAAGTCGGCCCTCGACATGGCCTGCTGGGACGTCACGGGCCGGGCGCTCGACCGGCCGCTGGCCGAGCTTCTGGGCGGCTGGGTGACCGAGGCGCTGCCGGCCATCTCTGGAATCGCGCCCGGCGTCGGCGACGATCCCGCCGCGGCGGTCGAGCGCTTTCGCGCCCAGGGCCTCGCCCAGGTCTCGATCAAGGCGAGCGGCGACCCGGCGGCCGATATCGCCCTGCTTCGGGGCTATGCCGCATTGCTGGCGCCGGGCGAAAGCCTCAGGCTCGACGCCAACCGGGGCTGGCGGGTCGACCAGGCGATCCGGGTCGTCCGGGCGGCCGGCGATCTGGACCTGGTGGTCGAGCAGCCCTGCGACAGCCTGGCCGACTGCGTCGCGGTCAAGCGGGCGACCGGCTGCGTCCTGATCCTCGATGAGTGCGTCGAGGACGCGCGCGACCTGGTCGAGGCCAAGGCGGCGGGCGCGCTCGACGGGCTCAACATCAAGATCGGCCGGGTCGGCGGCCTGACCCAATCCCGCCTGCTGCGCGACCTCTGCCTCGAGCTCGACGTGCCGCTCTACATCCAGGACACGGGCGGCAGCAGCATCGTCCAGGCGGCCATCGCGCACCTGGGCCACGCCACGCCGGCTTCGCACCTGCTCGCCGTCTGGGACCCCCACGGCATCACGGAAACCCGGACCGCGGAGCACGCTCCCGTGGTCGCCGAGGGCCGGATGCGGGCGCCGAAGCGCCCGGGACTCGGCGTCGAGCCGATCGCCGGCGTGCTGGGCGAGCCGGCCGCCGTCTACGCCTGAGAGGCCAAGCCATGAAGATCAGCCGCATCGAGGTCTTCCACCTGACCCTGCCGCTCAGGGAGCCCTACAGCCTGTCCGGCGGCCGGCTCCGCTTCGAGTCGCTGGACTCGACCATCGTCGCGGTCACCACCGACGCCGGCCTGACCGGCTGGGGCGAGGGCTGTCCCTGGGGTTCGACCTACCTGCCCGCCTTCGGCAAGGGCATCCGCGCGGTGCTCGACGAGCTGGCGCCCCAGCTGCTCGGCCTCGACCCGCGCCGCCTCGAGGTCATGGAGCGGGCCATGGACAAGGCGCTGCCGGGGCACGGCTACGCCAAGTCGGCGCTCGATACCGCCTTCTGGGACATCCTGGGCCAGGACTCAGGTCTGCCGCTCTGCGAGCTGATGGGCGGGCGCGCGCAAGAGCCGGTGATCCTGCACAGCTCGATCCCGACCGGGACGGCGGACGAGATGATCGCCTCCGTCGCCGCCGCGCGGGGCCGGGGCTACAGCCTCCACTCCTGCAAGGTCGGCCCCTACGCGCTCCTGGACATTCCGCGGATCGAGGCGCTGCACAAAAGCCTGCCCGAGGGCGAGAGCCTCGCCTTCGACGCCAACCGTTCCTGGCTGCCGGACCAGGCGATCCAGGTGATCAACGCCACCGCGCATCTCGGCCACCCCTTCGAGCAGCCCTGCGAGACCCTGGAGGAGTGCGCCGCCGTGCGCCGGGCGACCAATGGCGTTGTGTTCCTCGACGAGAACATCGTCACGCTCCACGACTTGGTGCGCGCCCAGCGCGAGGGGCTCTGCGAGGGGATCGGCCTCAAGATCGGCCGGGTCGGCGGCCTGACCAAGGCCCGGCGCCTGCGCGACTTCTGCCTCGCCTTCGGCCTGCGCATGAACATCGAGGAGACCGGCGGCAGCGTGATCGCCGACACCGGCGCGGTCCACCTGGCCCAGGCGACACCGGCCAGCCATCGGCGCGCCACCTGGCTGTGCCACGACATGCTGACCCTCGACACCGCCGAGGGCGGCGCGCGCAACATGAACGGCTCGACCCGCGCGCCCGACGCGCCGGGGCTCGGCGTGGCGCCGGACCGTGAAAAGCTCGGCGACGCGGTCGCGGTCTACGAATGATAGTCTAATAGCGCCCTGGCAACCGGACCGACAATGCGAAGGGATGGCTCTTGAAGTCCTTCAAGATCGACTGCGAAATCACAAGCGTCGATAGGGTCGATATCTCGAACGAACAAGACTTCGAACCCGATGATGTGGTCACCTCCGTAGCCGGCTTGTTGCATCTCCGGTTCGGCGACACTGCACGAACTTTTGAAACGATACGTTTGCTTTTGTTCACGACCGTGGCGATCCAGTCGTCTTGGGAGCTACTGACCTTCGCTGTCCCCGGATCGAAAAAGACAGTGACGATTCACGAGTACACCAACGTCTTGTGCATGCGCGCCAATAAGGACGTGATGGAGTTGTCTCTGGAGAGCGGAAACACGGTGATGGAAACCGCACAGTGCCCTGTTTCAACGTTCTTGAGAAACCTTGGATTGGTCCACAAATCGTTGACCAAGGAGCTGCTTGCAAAGAACCCGGAACTCATGAACACCGTGCTGTTTCGGTATATTCATCCGGGTGCGGTCCACTTTGCGGTTCATGGGCTAGACTAAGCGGCTCACGGAAATCCGAAACCCGTGGACTGAAGCGGATATGGCTAAGCAGAGTGCCGGACTGCTGCTCTACCGGAAGCGCGAGGGGCGGGTCGAGGTCTTCCTGGTGCATCCCGGCGGACCCTTCTGGGCGAACAAGGACGCGCACGCCTGGTCGATCCCCAAGGGCGAGTTCGAAGCCGGGGAGGACGCCCTAGCGGCGGCCAAGCGCGAGTTTCGGGAGGAGACCGGCTTCGACCCGGGCGCGGGACTCTTCACCGCCCTCGAGCCCTGCCGGCAGTCCGGCGGCAAGGTGATCCACGCCTGGGCCGCTGAGGGCGACTGCGACGCCGCGGCGGTCCGCAGCAACGACTTCGAGATGGAGTGGCCGCCGCGCTCCGGGCAAATGCAGTCCTTCCCGGAAGTCGACCGCGCCGCCTGGGTCCCGCTCGACCAGGCGAAAGAGAAGCTGCACAAGGGCCAGGCCCCCCTGATCGACCAGCTGGAATCCCTGCTCGCCGCCCCCTAGCTTGCCCTCACCTGGCTCGCTGACCGCTCGCCACCCTCTCCCAAGGGAGTGGGTTCAAGGGGCACTGACGGCGCGCGATCCTCGCATGACGCGCTGCAGATTGTGATAGGCTCCGGAAACTTTGGACCGGCTGGAGCGAAGGCGCGCGATGGCACGAATTCTCCTGGTTCTCATGGCGCTCTGCTGCGCACCGGCCGCGAGCGCCGGGGACGGCGTCGATCTGGAGCTCGTGCTGCTGGCCGACGCCTCGCGCTCGATCGACGACGACGAGATTCGTTTCCAGCGCCAGGGCTACGCTTCGGCCATCACCCACCCCGACGTGCTGGCGGTCATCGCCCAGGGCTACGACCAGCGCATCGCCGTGACCTATGTCGAGTGGGGCGACGCCGACTCCCAGGAGGTCGTCGCGCCCTGGACCGTGATCGAGGGCAAGGACTCGGCGGCCGCCTTCGCCGAAAAGCTCATGGCCGCGCCGCGCAAGGCCTGGGGCCCCAACGCGATCGGCAACGCGCTCGCCTTCGGCCTCGGCCTGATCGAGACCAACGAGTTTCGCGCGCCGCGCCAGGTGATTGACCTCTCGGCCGACAGCGCCAGCAATTTCTACGGCATGCCGATCCACGAGGCGCGCCGCGCGGCGCTCGAGGCCGGCGTGGTGATCAACGGCCTCGCGGTCGCCTGCCGGCGCTGCAGCGGCCAACCGGGTGGCTACGACCTGGAGGCGGCCTTCGAGGCCGAGCTGATCGGCGGGCCGGGCAGCTTCGTGGTCACCGCCGACGGCGACCTCAGCTTCGCCCAGGCGGTGCGCAAGAAGTTGATCCTCGAGATCGCGGGCCTCACGCCCGATTCCCGGGGTCCCGAACTGGCGACGCGAGACTGACGGAGAGCGCCCTATGGCGGTGACCGCCCTCTACGCCGCGCTGGCGGCGTTCTTCTTCGTCTACCTGAGCTTCCGGGTGATCGGCGCGCGCCGTTCGGCGAAGGTCGCGCTCGGCGACGGCAGCGACAGCACGCTCCAGCGGCGCATGCGCGCCCATGGCAACTTCGCCGAGTACGCGCCCCTGGCCCTCATCCTCATGGCCCTGGCCGAGGCGCAAGGCGCGCCGCTCTGGATGCTCCATGGCCTGGGACTGGCGCTGCTGGCCGGACGCGCGCTGCACGCCTACGGCGTATGCCAGGATCCGGAGCCGCTGAAGTATCGCCAGGCCGGCATGGCCCTCACCTTCGCCGTGCTGGCGCTCGGCGGCCTGCTCAACCTCGGCCTCGTCGGATGGTCCCTGCTGCAGTAGGTGCCTGGGGCTCGGTGTTAAGAGAGAGCAAGCAGGTTTGGGGCAGCAAGGCCTTAAGGCCAGTCATACTTTTCATTCCGCTGATTTTTTGCGCCTTTTGATGGAGACCCCTCATGGCCGATGTCGAACACGCCGTAATTGTGCATTTCACCTATGGATCGACGGATCTGTCCCGGCTCTTCGAACTTGAGGACAGGCTCGAGGAAGCCATCGAAGACGCGGCGGTGGGCGAGTACGACGGCAATGAAATCGCCGTCGATGGCAGTGACGGCGGCCTCTACATCTATGGCCCGGATGCGGACAAGCTGGCGGAAACCGTTGTGCCGATTTTGGAAGCTACCGATTTCATGAGGGGTGCGGTCGCAACAATTCGCTACGGTCCGCCCGAAGACGGCGTAAGGGAGCGACAACTTCGGATCGGGGACTGAGTGGGATAAGCCAAAGCGGACTTGTAACCAGGGATAGCCAGTCATGGCGCGCAGAAACCGCGAGACCAAGCTCCCGTCGCCCTTCCTCAAGCGCATCATCGCGCAGCCCGAGGTGATCGGGCGGGAGGATGGCTATCCCTTCGACCTGCCGTGGCTCCAGGAGGGCGCCTTCGAGCTGGATTTCACAACCCCGGTCACCATCGTGGTCGGCGAGAATGGCAGCGGCAAATCCAGCCTGATCGAGGCGATCGCGGCGCTGGCCGGCTATGACGAGGCGGGCGGCGGCAAGGGCTACCGCCCGGTCGACCACGAGAGCGCGATCGATCGCAGCGGCGCGCTGCTGGCCGAGGCCCTGCGCGCCCAGTGGCTTCCCAAGGTGACCACCGGCTGGTTCTTTCGGGCCGAGACCTTCTTCTCGGTTGCGCGCTATCTCGATCATGCGGCCATGGAGTCTGGCGGCGCGCCGCCGGATTTCCTCTCCTGGTCGCATGGCGAGGGCTTCATCCGCTTCTTCGAGGAGCGCTGCGCGCGGCAGGGGCTCTACTTCATGGACGAGCCGGAGAGCGCGCTGTCGCCGCGTCGCCAGCTCGAGCTTCTGCGCATCCTCGACGGCATCCATCGGGCCGCCAAGGCCCAGGTCATCATCGCGACCCACTCGCCGCTCTTGATGGCGCTGCCCTGCGCGCGTCTCCTGGAGATCACTCGGTCGGGCCTGTTGGAGATCGATTTCACCGAGACGGACCATTTCCGCCTCTATCGCGAATTCATCACCGACCCCGCCGGCTTTATCGAAGAAGCGCTGGCGGCCGGGGATTCCGGATCTGCTCTAACAGACTGATATCGAGCGGATTCACTAAAGTCGGCCCTTAACGCTTTGTTAACCATGCGCATGCCTATGAGTAGTCAGGGGGCTGATAGGAGAGATCCCTTGGCCCATGATTTGAGCCCCTATCTGCGTATCGCGAGCCGCGACCTGCCGACCGCGTGCAAGCAAACGCGTCACGCGCGGGGCTTGGTCACGCGGCCCTGCAGTGCTTGTGATTTATCCGACCTCTGTCGGCATGCGATGCGGACGGAACCGCAAGCGGTTTCCGCATTGCCGGAGCCGGTAAAGAAAATCGGCGAAGAGGCCGCCCCAAAGCCGCGAGCTGCCTGAACCGGCGAGACGCGGCGCGAAGCTCAAGGAGAATGCGGGTCCGGGTGTTCCCGGCGCTCTCATCCGACGGCGTCAGACCAGCTGCCGCCCTCCGCGCGTCATTCGCCGGCCGGCACCGGCTCGGCGACGGGGAGGGCCGCGGCGGGCTCACGGCGGGATGCCTGGCCGAGGAGGTCCCGCGCGGTCTCGACCAGTCGATCGAGGGAGAAGGGCTTTTCGAGCGCCGCCAGGGCCCCGGACTGCGATGCCAGCTTCAGATGGAACGACGAGGGCAAGTGCCCGCCGCCCGAAATGGCGATCACGCCGATCTCCGGGTTGTGCCGGCGCAAGTGGGCGATGACTTCGAGGCCGTCCACGCGCGGCATCAGCATGTCGGTCACCAGGAGATCGAAGTCGGCCCCGACCAGGCCCGCAAGCACTTTCCGTGCGTCCGAGACCGCCGTGACCTCATGAGAGGCTTCGCTCAGAGCCTGCTCCATGACCAGGAGAAGTTGAGGCTCGTCGTCGACAAGCAGAATACGGGCCATCGGTGCCCTTTCTGTCTACTGTTCCGCCCCGCAGGAAGACTTACCGTCAGCCCACAAAATACAAGAGCGCCTGCGTGAGTCATTTTATGTTTTGCTGTTTTTTGTAATCTTTTGTGACTAGAGTGGATCATGTTTGGTCGGACCCATTCATGGGTCCGACCAAACATGTGAATCCGCTTTAAATCCTAAGGTTAGAGCAGATTCACGCGATTGAATGGATCGCCCCGGGCGAGTCCATTCAATCACGATCTGCTCTATGCGGAACCGGCGGAACGAGATATCCCATGGGGCGATTTTCTAGGTTGCCGGATCTCCTCTGGGGCGAATTGACCAGCTAGATGATCATGCCGAGCGGCTTTCGGCGTCCTGCCGGTCCAGCGCCCGCCTGACTTCGCGCGCCAGGTCGGCGAGGCGGAACGGCTTCTGCAGGAGGTGACCGGCGGCCTCGCCATTGCCGCGGTGCGCCAAGGCGTTCTCGCTGTAGCCGGACATGTAGAGAATCGGCAGTCCGGGGAAGCGCTCGCGCACCTGTCGGCCCAGCGTGGCGCCCCCCACGCCTCCCGGCAGGACGATGTCGGACAGCAGGAGATCCACCGGCGAGGAGGACTCGAGGACCTCCAGGGCGTCGCTCGCCGACGAGGCGGTCAGGACCCGGTATTCCAGCGATTCCAGCATGTCCAGGAGCGACGTGAGCAGCTCGGGGTTGTCCTCGACGACCAGGACGACCTCGCCCCGGGCGTGCTTGACGTCATCCTTCGCCGGCCGGCTCTCCTGGGTCTCCGGCGTTCCCAGGTGGCGCGGCAGATAGATCCGGACCGTCGTGCCTTCCCCGACCTCGCTGTAGATCGTGATGTGCCCGCCCGACTGCTTGACGAAGCCGTAGATCATGCTCAAGCCGAGGCCGGTTCCCTTGCCGACGTCCTTGGTCGTGAAGAACGGCTCGAAGGCGTGCTCCAGCGTTTCCGGCGTCATGCCGCATCCCGTGTCCGACACGGCGATCAGGACATAGTCTCCGGCCGTCAGCGGCGCTTGGGCCGAAGCTTCCGCGTTGTTCAGGCGCACATTGGACGCCTCAATCGTCAGCTTGCCGTGCCCCGGCATCGCGTCGCGGGCATTGATCGCCAGGTTGAGAATGGCGTTCTCCAGTTGGCCGGCGTCGATCTCGACCGCCCAGAGCTCGGGCTCGAGGACCACCCGGATATCGACGGTTTCCCCCAGCGTTCCGCGCAGCAGGTCGCGCATCCCTCCGACCAGCTGGTCGACGGCAACGGGCAGGGGGTGCAGCGCCTGCTTGCGGGCGAACGCGAGCAGGCGCTGCGTCAGGGTCGCGCCGCGTTGGGACGCCGTAATGGCGGCGTCGAGCCAGCGCAGGCAGCCGTCGTCAGGCGGCAGCCTGCTGCGCGCCAGTTCCAGGTTCCCCTGGATGATCGCCAGGGCATTGTTGAAGTCGTGCGCAACGCCGCCGGTCAGCTGGCCGACGGCCTCCATTTTCTGCGCCTGCCGCAGCTGCGCCTCGGCCGCCCTAAGCTCGGTGCTGTCGGTTTCGATCGTGCCGATCGCGGCGAGCTCGCCGTCAGGGTCGAACAGTGGAAACTTGTGGACGAAGGCCATGCGCTTCTTGCCGTCTCCCGCCGGGATCTCCAGCTCCCTGGTGACCGGGGCCCTCCGTCTTCGAACCTCCTGCTCCATGGCCATGACCTCGCGGGCATGAGCACTGGGGACGAGGTCCATCGCGGTCTTATCCTGGAGTTCCCGGTCCTTCGGGTTGAACCAGTCCCTAAAGGTCCGATTGACCAGAAAGTAACGCCCGTCCGGGTGTTTCAGGGAGACGGCCGACGGAATCTGGTCGATCGTGGTGCGGAACCAGGCCTCGCTCTTTCTCGCCTCCTCTTCGCTCCGGACACGTTCCGTGATGTCGGCCGCCGTGCCACGATAGCCCTTGAAGTTTCCCGACCCGTCGTACACCGGCGTGCCGCTGACCGACATCACGACGGTCCTGCCGTCGCGGTCCTTGCCGCTGTGCACGAAGTTACGGAACGGCCTCCGCGCCTCCAGGTCGGCCTTGTGGGCCTGCCACGCGGGCGTCGAGGTGTCCCTGTCCGCCGTGGTTTCCCAGCGTGTTCTCCCGAGCCGCTTGTCGCTTTCGAACCCGACTTCGGCGTAGCGATCCGAAAACCATGTAAAGCGCAGATCGGCGTCCATTTCCCAGAACCAGTCCGACGCGGCCTCGGCGATGTCCCGGAACCGCTGTTCGCTCGCGCGCAGCGCGTCGTCCGTCCGCTCCAGGCGCACCAGGGCGTTTCCGGATTGCGACGTGAGGTATCTCAAAGCGACCAGCGCGCAGAACAGGAGCACGACCGCGGCGGGGAACACGACGAGGTTTCTGCGTCGAATCTGCGCGTCCAAGTGCCGGTTGACCTGGTGGTGGGACGTGACGTGCAGCCTCTCCAATTGCTGAACGGCGAGGCTCAGGTTCTTCAATTCGGTTCGCCGGTCTAGCAGGACCTCGATCTGGTCTTTCGCAAGCGGCGACGCCGGCGGGGTCTCGATGACCGGACGCAGCGCCCGATACGCGGCCCTCACGCGCTCGTGGGTCGCCTCATATCTTGCCCCGCCGAAGGCGGTCTGCAGGGCGGTGATCGCGCTCAGCTCTTGGTCGATGATGTAGAGCGAGTTCTGCAGCGCTTGTGACGTCAGGTGTCCGTGAGCCTCGGCCTCTCCGTGGGACTGGATATCATCGATGTCCGACTGCAGTCGGGTCACCACCTGGGCGAGCTGCGTCCCGATCTTGGCCGTGTGAAGCATCACCGGGATATGGAACGCCGCGTTGCGCTCTCGGCTTTCGGCGATGCCCGCTTCCTGCCAGATCAGCAGGACCGAAATCCCGGCGAAGGAGAACACCAGGAGAAGAATGGAGAGAACCGAATACCGCCTTATGCTCTCGTACAACGGCGACACTACCGGGGCTCCGCGGCCAAGAGCGTCTTGAACTGGGGCAGGCTGGCCATGACCTTGCGCAGGCTGTTGTAGTCGCGTTGGTGTGCCGGAAGGAATCCCCCCGCGCGAAGACCCGAGAGGATCCTGGCCCCTTCCGCATCCGCCGGCGACAGGGCCAGGAAGGCGTCCCGCAAACGGTCGACGTAGGACTCGTCCCAGCCCGGCTGGATGGCCCAAACGTAGTCGGCATAGGGCGGCGTCTCCCAGACGACTCGCAACTCATTCGGCCCCAAGCGTCCGTCGCGCAGCATCGCCTTCACCATCTCTCTGTTGACGGCGCCTAGGCTCACCTGCCCGTTGCGTACCAGGGAGACGGTGCGATCGTGCCCGCTGGAATAGCGGACGCTTGCGAAGAAGGTTTCCGGGACCAGTCCCCGCTCCTGGAGGAAATAACGTGGCATGAGATGGCCGGAGGTCGAGAGCTCGGAGCCGAATGCGAAGTCCTGGCCGGCGAAGTCCTCGATCCCGGGGCCGGCGGCGTCGGCGCGCGCCAGAAAGTAGGTGCTGAACTCGGCGTCGATGTCACGCGTGACGAGCGGCACCGCGTCGTGCCGCGCCGCCGCGCTGACGAAGGTGGCGCCGCCAAAATTGGCCATGTCAACCGCCCCTGACCCGAAGAGCTGGACCAATTGTCCATAGCTGTCGGGGATCACGAACTCGATCTCCTGGTTCATTACGCGGGCGAGGTGCTCGGTGAGCGGCCCGTACCTCTCGCGCAGGGCTTCGGCTTGCTCGCCCGGCAGCACGCCGACCCTCAAGACGCTTTGCGGTGTAGAGTTCTCTTCCTGGGAACAGCCGGCCAGCGCCAAGGCGGCGGCGGCGCCCACGGCAGCGATTAGGAACCGTCGCCGCTCTCGCAGTTTGTTCCTCCACGCACGCGCGCCCTGGTCGTTTCGTCGGGCTGGCTGGATCGTCCGGCTATTGATAGCGCAAAGATAAACGAAGACGGCACGACCGCGGGTTGAGACATAAGGAGAACGCGACATTAGCCAAGATAGTCTCGGTTGGCTATAGCGATCGCACTATTGGCGATGGAGGTTCATCGGCCCAGCGGGCGGCTCACACGGCTTTGATGCAGGAGGCGCGCCGACGCGGGCGGTCGTGCCCGCGTGACCGGTTGTGAAAGCATCATTGGCGTGGGGGGCGTGGTCCGGCGCCGGCTCTGTGCCGGCGCCGGGAATCGTCTGAGGCCGCTTAAGACCTTAGACAGGGCGCCTGGGCGTTCCGTTCCTCGAGCTCGAAGCTCAGCCCGGAATTCAGTTCCTGGATCTGCTCGACCGACCAGATGTAGCCGGTCATCAGGCGGTCGACGAACTCGTAACCGGGCTGGTCGGCAAGTCGCTGCAGACCGTCCAGGGCCCGCATCAGCTCCTGGGTGGCGGCTTCGAGGTCGGAGAGGTAGTCCCCGTGCCGGCGGGCGGCGGAGACCCGGTGACCGGGATTCTCGGCGGCCATGGCGAGGGATCCTTGGGTCGCGGGATGCCCCGCTTTTGATTCAAATGTGTTCGTCATTGCTCCGTGCTCGTGCTCAGTTGATCGGCGCCGGTCCGGGACGTGGCTGGCGGTCTCGGTAACAGAGTCGGTTCATGATCCGGGGGTTCCAGATCGCGACCGTGGCACCGTGCCCGGTCTGCGCCTGTCTCGTTGCCGCGAATGCTCGAGGTTTGCTGACTGGAAGGAAAATTCGCGCCATGGTTACCTTTTGCGGGCCAACCCGGAGGCCCCTCAAGTCCTGTCACTTGAGCGCTCAAAGTATCAGCCGGTGCCGGGAAGTCATTTTATGAAGTGATGAGTTTTGTAAGCTTTTGTGACTAGGCGAATAGTGTCGCGACAGTCGCGTTACAATAGCGTGCAGGGGCTTGGCCGCCCGACGCGGCATCGAACAGGCAAAATTCAGGCCGCAACTGCCAATTGCCGTCGGTCGAAGCCTGCACCTGAGGCGACTTTCGGTAGGAAACCGTACCCTACTCCGGCGTGTAACGAAGTGTTACGGGCTGCCGGCCTGGGCGAGACGTCGGCCGAAAACCGGCGCTCTCGCCGGAAAAGCCCCTGTCACGACTTGCCGGCGCCGGTCTCGCTCCATTTCAGGATCGAGTCGCGCAGTCGGGCAAAGCGCTGCTCCTCCGCCGGGCCGCCGAACACCGGGTCGGCGCGGCCGTCGTCTTCGCTCGCGAGCGCCTCGAGGTCTTCGGCACCCAGCAGGGCTTCGGCGACGGGGAAGAAGTGCTCGTCCTCCATGGCCATATGGTGGCGCTGCGTGTCGATGAACTCGCGGGCCGCGCGCAGGAACCTCGCGCGCGGCACCTCCGCCTCGCGCATCACCTCCCCGACCATCTTGGCGAAGCGGCGCGAGAGCTGGCCCAACTCCTCGTGCTGGGCCAGGAGGGTCTTGGCCGCCGCATCGTCGACCGCCCCCTTCTCGATCAGCTTGCGCGCGATGCGGTCTTCACGCGGATGGTGGCAGAGGTCGGGATAGTCGAGGAAGTAGTCGACCACGCCCTGGATGATCTCGTAGTCGGGCGCCTCGTTCCGCTCGAAAACGGCCACCTGACGGTCCAGCGCGTCGAGCAGCCGGGTCATGTTGCTATGGTCCTGGTGCAGCCGGTCGATCATGTTCGCCATGTCGAAGGTCCCCGTCCTTCTGCCTGTCTAGCCCCTCAACCGGCAGGGGCCCCTGATTCAAGCCCGGGCCCGCGCCGTCCAACGCGACATCTTAGCCTGGAATTCCGCCGACGGGGACTCGCTGTAGAGCGCCGCTCCACGGGCGGCGGGCGCCGCAACGCCCCGGCGGTTAAACCTTGAGGCGGGCCCGGCGGCTTTGCTTCGCCCTGGTGTTGAGGCTGACCGGCAACACCGAGGTCCCTGGGTATTTGCCGGCCGATCCGGGCCGATCTCCGCCGAGATTCGGTCGATTCGAGCGCATTGCCCCCTATGACGGCCTCCCCGAATGAGGTTCAATGGGCGCCAATATCCGGAAGCGGCGCCCCAGGGAGAGGGTCGCGCCGCGGCAACAGGGAGAGAAGACAATGAAACAACTGAACTACTACGCGGGCCTGCTCAGCCAAGGAAAGATCGGCCGGCGCGAGTTCATGGGCCGCGCCCTGGCCCTGGGCGCGACCACGGCGCTGGCCAGCACCATGGCCTCCAAGGCGGTCGAAGCCATGGGTCCCAAGAAGGGCGGCCACTACAAGCAGGCGCTGACCGGCGGGGCGACCAGCGACAACCTGGATCCGGCGCAGACCCTCGACTCCTACATGATCAACGTCAGCTTCGGTCAGCTGCGCAACAACCTGACCGAGATCGCGCCGAGCGGCGAGCTGGTCGGTGAGCTTGCCGAGAGCTGGGATGCCTCCGACGACGCCGCGGTCTGGACCTTCAAGCTGCGCAAGGGCGTGGAGTTCCACAACGGCAAGACGATGGACGCCAACGACGTTGTGGCCAGCTTCAACCACCACCGGGGCGAGGAAACCAAGTCGGCGGCCAAGGGCATCGTCGCGCCGATCACCGAGATCAAGGCCGACGGCAAGGACACGGTGGTCGTCACGCTGAACGGCGGCAACGCCGACTTCCCCTTCCTGGTCAGCGACTATCACCTGTGCATCTGCCCGGCCAAGGGCGAGAGCGGGATCGACTGGGAGTCGGGCACCGGCACCGGCGGCTACATGCTCGAAAACTTCGACCCCGGCATCAATACGAAGGTCAAGCGCAACCCGAACTACTGGAAGGAGGGCCGGGCCTTCTTCGACTCCGTGGAGAACCTCTTCGTCGCCGACGCCGCGGCGCGGACGACAGCCGTCAAGACCGGCGAGCTCCACTCCATGTCGAACCTGGACCTCAAGACCATCCACCTGCTGAAGCGGGACAAGAACCTGCAGATCTTCCCGATCACCGGCAACAAGCACTGCACCATGCCGATGCACACGAACAAGGCGCCCTTCGACAACGCCGACGTGCGCCTCGCTCTCAAGCACGCGATCAACCGCGGCGAAATGCTGCAGAAGATCATCAAGGGCCAGGGCGAGCTCGGCAACGACAACCCGGTCGGTCCGGCCAACATCTTCCGCGCCACGCCCGAAGAGCTGCCGCAGCGCGAGTTCGATGCGGAAAAGGCGAAGTTCCATCTCAAGAAGGCCGGCATGGACTCCTTGACGGTCCAGTTCCACGTTGCCGACACCGCCTTCGAGGGCGCGGTCGACGCGGCGCAGCTCTTCGCCGAGTCCGCCAAGACCGCGGGCATCACCATCGAGGTGGTGCGCGAGCCGAACGACGGTTATTGGTCCAACGTCTGGCTCAAGAAGCCCTGGAGCGCCAGCTACTGGGGTGGCCGGCCGACCGAGGACTGGATCTTCTCGCAGATCTACTCCGCCGGTGCCGATTGGAACGAGGCCTTCTGGGTCAACGAGCGCTTCAACAAGCTCCTGATCGAAGCCCGGAGCGAGCTCGACAGCAACAGGCGGCGCGAGCTCTACGTCGAGATGCAGCGCATCGTACACAACGACGGCGGCTCGATCATTCCTCTGTTCATGGCCTACACCCACGCGGCCAGCAACAAGATCGGCCTGCCCAAGCAGATGGCCAACAACTGGGAGCTCGACGGTCACAAGAACGCCGAGCGCTGGTGGATGGCTTAACCTTCGCCCGCTTTCGGGCGGTTCACTTCAGGAGGCCCGGCGCTTGCGCCGGGCCTCTCCTTCTTTCCAGGAGATCTGTCATGAAAGGCGGGTGTCTTTGCGGGACGATCCGCTACGAAATCAGCGGCGAGCCGCTCGGGATGCACCACTGTCACTGTCACCAGTGCCGGCGCGCCAGCGGCGCCTCCTTCGCAACGACGATGGTGGTGCGGGCCGCCGACTTCGACTTCCTGCAGGGCGAGGAGAAGCTGGCGGCCTACGAGTCCACGCCGGGCAAGCAGCGTACCTTCTGCGGCCGCTGCGGCTCGCCGATCTACAGCCGATACGACGACAATCCGGGCTTCATCAATCTGCGAAGCGGGACGTTGGACGGCGACCCGGGCGCGCGGCCGAGCTTGCATATCCACGTCGCCTCCAGGGCGCCCTGGATCGAGATCACGGATAACTTGCCGCAGAGCCGGGAAGAAGAAGGCTTGGCGTTCTGAAGCGATTCAGCGCTCGACCTTCTTGAGCAGCACCTTGGGGCGGCGCTCCTCGGCGATCTTGAAGAGGTCGAAGGTCTTCTTGACGTAACTCACCACGCCCTCGAGGCCGCTGCAGTACTCCTGCAACTCCGGGGTCGACTGGGCCTCGACCAGCCGCACGCTGCGGGCGGGGTCGAGCGTCTCGAAGCGCAGATAGAACCAAGGCTCGCCGCGCTTCAGGATCAGGTCCTTCGAGGTGTCCCACCATTCGAAGGCCCACATCAGGCTGCGGGGCCAGATGTGGATCGGAAAGCGCGCGGTGACCATGGTGCCCGGCAGGGGCGGGTCCCGGTAGTGATTGAACGGCGGCAGCTGCACCAGGTAGACCGGCTCATCGGCGAGGAAGCGCCAGGGCGCGCCGATCTGGAGCACCGGACGTTCGATGCTGCGCCAGGTGTCGGCCGGCTCCAGCTTGACCAGCTGGTCGAGCACGCTCTTGGCCACCGCGCTGCTCTTGCCGGCCACGTTGATCAGCGCGGGATTGCCCTTGGGTCCCAGCGTGTACCGCAGGTGCAGGTCGAAGGGGCAACGCACCTCGAAGTGGCGCGCCTCGTTGTCCAACACCGCGGGGCAGAAGCCGACGGCCTTGGCCGGCGTGGCCGGGTCCGTCTTGCGGTAGATCGCGCGCGGCGCTTCGTAGATGAAGGTGCTCTTCTCCCCGTGGATCATCCAGCCGACCTCGGCGACCCGTCCCTTGGGATGGCGCCAGGGGCGCTCGCTGTCGCCGTGCGCCGACGCCGGCTCCGTTGCGGCGTCGCCCGGAGGCGGGGATTTGCGGAACAGGGAGAACATGGGACTGCCGAGACCTCTTGCGCCGGCCGGAGGCGAGCTGCGGCGGCATGGTGCGGGGAATCGCCCGATCATGATCAACCGCCCGGGGGAGAGCAAGGTCGGAAAGGCGGCCCCCCAACCCGCCCGCCACGGGGTCCGGTTGAGCCCCGAGCCGCGGCGGGTGTAGCATGGCAACATGAGCGTCGCGCTCGGACCCTTCTGAAGGCACGGCTCATGAACGACACGGACGACTGGGAGTTCCCCGAAGCCGCCCGGCCGCGGGCGGGAAGCGTTTCCTACGATCTCGACCGGGCCATCTCCTCGGTCGTCGCCCTGCGCGCGGAGATCCCGGCGGACGCCTTCACCGCCGCCTTCCTGGGCACGGAGCGCAGCGGCAACGGCGTCATCATCGACGACTCCGGCCTTGTGCTCACCATCGGCTATCTGATCACCGAGGCGGCATCGATCTGGCTGCTCGCGGGAGACGGCACGGCGGTACCGGCACACGTGGTCGGTTACGACCAGGCCTCGGGTTTCGGCCTGGTGCAGGCGCTGGGCCGCCTGGCGGTACCGCCGCTCGAGCGCGGCAGCGCCGCCGATTCGGTGGTCGGCGACGGTGTCGTGGTCGCCGGTCACGGCGGCCTTCCCCACGCGCTCGCGGCCGAGATCACCTCCAAGCGGGAGTTCGCGGGCTATTGGGAATACGTGCTCGACGAGGCGATCTTCACCGCGCCGCCTCATCCCAATTGGGGCGGCGCGGCCCTGATCGGCTCGGACGGACGCCTGCAGGGCGTCGGCTCGCTGTTGGTCCAAGAGGCCGAGCAGGGCGAGACGACGCAGCGCAACGGCAACATGTTCGTGCCGATCGACCTGCTCGAGCCGATCCTGGAAGACCTGCTGAAGTTCGGCAAGGTCGACCAGCCGCCCAGACCCTGGCTCGGGATGTTCACGGCGGAGAGCGACGGCAGCATCGTGATCGCAGGCCTCGCGCGTGGCGCGCCGGCCGATCAGGCGAACCTGGCGGTCGGCGATGTCGTGGTGCGGGTCGCCGATCTGCAGGTCAGCGACCTTGCTGGGCTGTTCCGCGGCATCTGGGCGCGGGGTTCGGCGGGCACGGTGATTCCCCTGACGATCCGGCGCGACGGCGAGGAGATCACCGTCGACGTCCGCTCGGCGGACCGCAACGATTTCCTGAAATCGCCCGGGTTGCATTGAGGCGGTCGGGGTCTGGCTCAGCAGAAAAACGCTGGGAAGCCGTTCGTCCCCGGCCCCCCAGCGCTTCGCTTGACAGTGGTACGGTTGCGTTCCGTCCGCTCGGGTTATTGGAGGCTCGCGCCCCGATACCAGCCTAGCCTCACTTCACGAATTTGAACGCCAACACCGCCACGAGTGAATTCACGAAGGCGACGAGAAGCGCCAGCGGCGCGTCCGCGTACCAAACCTGTCCCAGGCCCAGGGCCGCGACCAGCTGAGCGTTCACCACACCCATGGGAAAGGCGAGGTGAAACAGGAAGATGAGCGCCGCGAATGCGCTGAGCTTGCGGACCAGACTGAGGAAGCTGATCGTGTCTTCCTTGTCGTCCAGAGTTTCGGGGCTCGCCACGGTCGTGCTGAGGTCTACCATCTCCAGCAATGCTCCTCTTTATGGGATGCTCGGCGCCGCGGTCTTGTGCGCCTGAAATTCGATCGGAAAGGTATCAGGAATTCTGGAGAATTGCAAGAAAAACCGATATTTTATTTACGTCAATGCAGTATTAATGATAATAAACACCTTATATTTGACAAATATTGAGGGATTTTAACTAGATAAAGCGCTTAGGAATAATGTGTTTTCTATTTGGGTAAATCCGTACGTCAGTTAATGCCGCGTCAATGGTTAACGCGAGGGCGGTAATCGGGCCGTTTCGGGACGATCAGTAGCCGGCGATCCCCGTGTGCCAACTGGGGCCGGCGGCGGCCAGGAGGGTTCCGTCCGCCTCTGCCGCTACGGCCGAGACGCGGCCGAAGTTCATCGCGCCCGGGCGTTGCGGCAGGAGCCTGACCTGGTGGCCGGCCTTCTCCAGGCCCTGCCGCAGGGCTTGGGGGATGCGCGGATCGACACAGGTCTCGCGGCCCTGGCAGTGCACCCGGGGGTGATCCACGGCCTGTTGCAGGTCCATGGCGTGGTCGATCCGGTTGATCAGGCTGTGCAGCACCCCGGTCTCGATCTGGTAGCCGCCCGAGCCGGAGCCGGCGAAGACCGCCCGTCCGTCCTTCACCGCGACCAGCGCCGGCGCCGCGAAGATCGGCATCTTGCCCGGGGCGATGCTGGAGGGCCGGCCCGGCCGCGGATCGAAGTTCTTCATGCCGTCGTTCAAGAGCCCGGCTTCCGGTACGTAGACCAGCGAGCCCCAGGCGTTGCCTATGGTGATGCAGGCGGCCGCCATGTTGCCTTGGCGGTCGGCCGTGGCGACCTGGGTGGTGCCGCCGCGGCGCGCCAGCGCCGAGTCGCCGGGCAGGATCTCCGGCGCCAGGGCCTCGTCCTCGAAGGGCCAGGGGTCGCCGGGGGCGATCGGGCGGGGCAAGGCCCGGTCAGGCCGGATCGCCTTGCGCCGCTCGGCCGCGAAAGCCGGGCTCGCCAGGCCGTTGACCGGGCTCTCGACGAAGGCCGGATCGCCGTAGTGTGCGATGTTGTCGGTGAATGCGACGCCCATGGCCTCGGCCATGAGATGGCGGTAGGCCAAGCTGTCGGGGCCCTCGGCGGCGAGGTCGTAGCCCTCCAGGATGTTGAGCGCCTCGAGGGCGACCTGGTCGTAGCAGGTCACGACGTCGTGGCCGCGGTAGCGGGTCGGCCGCTCGTGCAGCACGCGGGGCCGGTAGCCGGCCAGGTCCTCAAGAGTCAGGATGCCGCCCAGTCCGCGCACGTGGTCGACCAGCGTCCGGGCGATGGTCCCCTGGTAGAAGGCGGCGGCGCCCTCCCGGGCGATGGCCTCTAGGCTGTCGGCTAGGGCCGTCGTATCGAGCCGGCTACCCTCGGCCAGACTGCCCGCGCTCCTGGGCAGCCCGCCGTCCGGCAGGAAGGCGGCCGCCGTGTCGGGCAGGGCCTCGATCGCCGCGCGACGCTGGGCGATGTGCATGACGTCGGACCAGTCGAAGTCGTAGCCTGCCCGGGCCGCCTCGATCGCCGGCTCCAGGACGCGGCTGAGCGGCAGCGTCCCCAGGGCGTCCTGCAGGTGGCAGAAGCCGGCGACGGCGCCGGGCACGGCGACGGCGAGCGCCCCGGCCTCGGACAGGCCGCCCCTGGTCGAGGGGTGGTGGTAGTAGGTCTCGGGCTGGCCCGGGTCGATCTCGAACATGTCGGGCCTGGCCGTGCCGGGCGCCCGGACGTAGGCGTCGACCGAGAGGAAGCGCCCGGAGGCGGCGTGCCAGGCCGTGATGTGGGCGTAACCGCCGATCCCGCAGGCAGAGGGCTCGACGACGAAAGCGGTGAAGGCGCCGGCGGTCAGCGCGTCGACGGCGTTGCCGCCCTCTTGCAGGATGCGCACGCCGGCCTGGGCCGCCGCCTGGTGCCCGGCGGCGCAGACCCCGTTCTCGACCGCCACCCTGCCGTGGGTCGCGACCGGCTGGCCGACGACCATCTCTGCCGAGGCTGCTCGGGAGGCTGCCATGGCTCAGGCCGCCTCCGGCAGGCGCTCGGGCAGGGCCTCGCGCAGCGGACGGATGTGGTCCAACTCGATGCCGCAGCAGCCGCCGATCACCTGGACGCCCCGGCCGACGCAGTCCTTGGCGAAACCGAGAAAGTCCTCCGGGGTCACGTGGACCGGCTCGGAAGGATCGCGCCGCGCGGCGACATAGTCGTGGCGCTCGGCCTCGGGATAGACCCCGAGCGGGCCTTGCCATTTCGTCTTGACGATGTCGAGCGCCCTCAGCGTCGGCTCGACCGGCGAGTGGAAGACCGTGACCAGGCTGCCGCCCAGGGCCATGACCTCGTCGAAGGCGGCCTCCAGCGGCTCCTCCGAGACATAGCCGACGTTGATCGGCTGGCCGGGGGCGTCCTGGTGGCACTTGAAGCCGACCCAGACCGGCAGGCCGGTGGCGGCGCAGGCCTCGACCACCCACCTGCGTTGGACGGTGCTGCCGGTCGGTTCGGCGATCATGAAGTCGACCCCGGCCTCGGCCAGGATCTCCGCCTGCTCCCGCAGGTTGGCCTTGGCCTGGGCCTCGCTGGTCTCGAAGCGGTACTTGAAGAAGTTCGGATAGCTCTCGCGCCAGCCCGCCTCGACACCGGCGACCATGCCGAAATTCGAGACCGAGCCGCCGATGTAGACCGGCCGCTCCTTGGCGCACTTGTCCCGCGCGTCCTGGGCCAGCATGACGGCGCGCAGGTTCAGCTCGGCGACCTTGTCGCCCATGCCGAGCAGCTCGAGGTTCTGGCGGCAGGAGGCATAGGTGTTGGTCGTGATCACGTCGACGCCGGCCTCGATGTAGTCCTCATGCAGGCGGCGCACGGTGAAGGGGTGGGTCTCGAGGGCGAGCGCAGCCCAGGCCTCCCGGTTCATCGGCACCTCCATGGCCTGGAGTTGGGTGCCGATCGCGCCGTCGAGGATGATCACGGCCTTGTCGTCGATCCGCGCTTGGAGATCCTGGAAACCGCTCATGACCGCCTCCTCCCGCTTCGCTCCGTCGCCTTTTCGGCTGTCCGGTTCCGCCGGAGACGATATCACGCTTCCCCACGGGCGGGGCGACAGTAATATCCAAGGTTTGTCGCGGCGGGTCTTGCCGCGGCCAGCAGGAAGGGAGGCGGTCATGGCCGTTGAAACGCGTTACCTCTTCATCGTGTCCATGGACGTGGCGCCCGAGAAGGAGGACCTTTTCAACGAGGTCTATGACGAGCACGTGGCGCACCTGCTCGCGGTTCCGGGCGTGCGCGCCGTCACACGGTTCAAGGGCGAGGCCTTCGGGCTGGCGATCGCCGGCACGGTCCAGCAGATGCCGGCGCCGAGCCCGGTCTACACGGCGCTCTACGAAGTCGACGGGCCGGCCGTGCTCGAGGGCCCGGCCTGGGCCGAGGCGGTCGAGAAGGGGCGCTGGGGCACCGAGGTGAGGCCCTACACGCAAAACCGGTCCCACGCGCTCTTCCGGAAGCTGTGAGGCCGCAAAACGGTCGAGCCGGGGCGGAGAACGCGCTAGTGTCTTTTTGCTTCCCAAGTTCGAGTGATCGAACTTGGGAAGCAAAAAGACATGAACATTATGATTCTAGTGTGATTCAGCTTCCGAAGCTCGGCACGTTCATCGTGCCGAATTTCGGAACCATCACACTAGTGTCCCGGAAAAGAACGTTCTAGGGGAGGCCATGCCATGAATGACAGGTCGGAGCTCAGCTATCCGGAGTTCGCCAATCCGATGGAGCGGCCGCGCTACACCGGCATCGCCACCTTCATGCGCGCGCCCTTCGCGGAGGACTTCTCCGAGGTCGACATCGGCCTGGTCGGCGTGCCCTACGACGGCGGCGTGACCAACCGGCCGGGCGCCCGCCACGGCCCGCGCGAGATCCGCAACCAGTCCAGCCTGATGCGCAAGGCGCACCAGGCGAGCAAGCTCAATCCCTACGAGGACTGCCGGGTCGCCGACTTGGGCGACGTCCTGATCGAGAAGCCCTTCGCCCTGGAGAGTGCGCTCGACGAGATCACAAAGTTCTACGACCGGGTCCACGCCGCCGGCGTGGTGCCGCTCTCGGCCGGCGGCGACCACTCGGTCACTCTGCCGATCTTCCGCGGCATCGCCAAGGACCGCCCGGTCGGCATGGTCCATTTCGACGCCCACTGCGACACCGGCGACGACTACCTGGGCTCCAAGTTCCACCACGGTGCGCCCTTCCGCCGCGCGGTCGAGGAGGGCCTGCTCGATCCCAAGCGCACCATCCAGATCGGCATCCGCGGGCCGCTCAACGACCTCGACATCTGGAAGTTCAGTCACGACAGCGGCATGCGCGTGGTCTACATGGAGGAGTTCTACGACCGCGGCCCGCGCGACGTGATCGCCGAGGCGCGCGAGATCGTCGGCGACGGTCCAACCTACGTCTCCTTCGACGTCGACGGCCTCGACCCGGTCTACGCGCCGGGCACCGGCACGCCGGAATGCGGCGGCATCACCGTGGTCGAGGCGCAGATCATGATCCGCGCGCTCCAGGGCCTCAACCTGGTCGGCGGCGACGTGGTCGAGGTCGCCCCGCCCTTCGATCCCAGCGGCAACACGGCCCTGGTCGGCGCCACCCTGATGTACGAGATCCTCTGCGTCCTGGCCAACTCGGTGGCGGCGCGGAAGGCGGGATAGGCGGGGCAAGGAAACCAGGCCATGCTCGAAGGGCGCGTGATCGTCATCACCCATGCCAGGCATTTCGTCGGGCCCGCGGTGGCCCGCGTGCTGGCCGGCTACGGCGCGACCGTCGTCTGCCACGAGGGGGAAGCGGGTCCGGGCATCGTCGTTCCCGAGGCTGGCGAGCCGGAGGCCCTGATCGACGAAGTGATCGCCGCCGAGGGCCGCATCGACGTTCTGATCTGCAACGACGCCTATCCGGCGGTGCGCGCGCCGGTCGACGAGGCCGAGCCGGGCGAGATGGGCCGGGCCCTGGAAGCCCTGGTCGAATGGCCCTACCGGCTGATCGGCCGTGCGGTGCCGGCGATGAAGGCGGCCGGCGCCGGCCGGATCCTGATGGTGACCTCGGCGGCGCCGCTGCGCGGCCTGGCCAACTACTCCATGTACGCGACGGCGCGCGGCGCGGGCAACGCGCTGGTCAAGTCGCTGTCGCTCGAGCTGGCGCCCTTCAACATCCAGGTCAACGCCATCGCGCCCAACTACATCCGGAACCCGACCTACTTTCCGCCCGAGCTGCTGGCCAACGAGAAGGCCATGGCGAAGATGCTGTCCAACATCCCGCTGAAGCGCCTCGGCGAGCCCGAGGAGGTCGCCGAGACCATCGCCTTCTTCGCCTCCGACAAGTGCGGCTTCATCACCGGCCACGTCGTGCCGATCGCCGGCGGCTGGGCCTGACCGCCGGCTGAAAAGGCAGCGGACGACCCGGCGGTCCGTCAGTCCTCGTCGGTCCGGCGCTTGTTGCCCGCTTCTACCGAGCCTGGCGCCTCGGTGTGCTCCCGCTCCTGCCGCGGTCGCGCCGAAAGCCGCTCGCTGCCGCCGTCCGTCTCCAGCTCCTCGTGTCCGGCTTCGTGCGAGCCCTTGGGCGGGTAGTCGAGTGTCCCGTCAAGCTTCTCCAGCTTCTCCGGATTGAAGCGGGGGAAGGGAAGCCGGCCGGAACGGCGCCAGGCCTGCACTTGGGCTGCCGCCTTGTCGCCGGTCTCTTTGTCGAGGCCCTCGTCCTTGCCCAGGTAGAGGGTGCGCGACGGGAAGGCGAAGCTGGTTCCGGCCTCTTCGACCAGGTCGAAGAGGCGCAGGAAGATATCCTCGCGAATCGCGTAGAAATCGTTCCACTCCCGGGTCTTCGCGTAGACCCTGATGCGCACGTTGAGGGAAGAATCGCCGTAGCCGGAAAAGCGGACGCGGACGGTTTCACTGGTGATGCGCGGATGGGCGTGCAGCGTCTCGCGCAGCCTGGCCAGAAAATAGCGAAGCTGATCGGCCTTGGTCTCGTAGCGCAGGCCGATGGTCTCGTCGATCAGCATCTCGTCGCATTGCGCCCAGTTGACGATCTGCATGTCGGCGAACTGCGCGTTGGGCACGGTGATCAAGGTGCGGTCGAGGGCGCGCAGCTGGGTCGAACGGATCCCGATCGTCTCGACCGTGCCCCTCTTGCTGCCGAAGTCGCAGAAGTCGCCAACCCGCACGGGTCTGTCGAGAAAGAGAATGATGCCGCCGATCAGGTTCTCCAGCGTCGGCCGGATGGCCAGGGCAACCGCGAGGCCGCCGATGCCCAAGCCGGCGAGAACGCTTAAGACCGGC
This sequence comes from Kiloniellales bacterium, assembly GCA_030064845.1. Lineage (NCBI taxonomy): Bacteria > Pseudomonadati > Pseudomonadota > Alphaproteobacteria > Rhodospirillales > Kiloniellales bacterium. Next base: position 81,127 of record JASJEC010000010.1, on the reverse strand, counting down.
AAGCCCAGTTCCTGTGCGCTGTAGGCCACGATAATCGTGATCCCGATCACGCCGATCAAACCCGCGAGCAGGCGGAGAAGGTTGGCGTCCAGACCCTCTTCCGGAATGCTCGGCGAGAGGATCAGCCATTCAAAGAACAGCCGGGCGCCGAGCCAGAAGATCCAGGCGGCAGAGAAATAGATCAGGAGAGTCATCGCGCCGTCGACGACTCTGGCGAACTGGCCGAAGACGTTGATCTGATCGTCGATGAAGGGATTCAATAGGGCAACGACCAAGAGGATCGAAAGAGGGCGCAGCAGTTGCCAGGAGAGCACGCCGATGCGCGACGACGGCTCCCGGCGGGCCAGCCAGCGATGCAGACCTGCGATCAAAAGGCCCGCGATCAGGGCGCTCGCGATGCTGGCAGCCACCTTCCAGATCGGCGTGCCGAGCCAGAGAGAGCGCATGCCTGTCGGCACGGCACTGACCAATCTCGAAGGGATGAGGGGACCCGTGAGCTGCGGCACCGATTGGGTCCAATTCCTGATTCCCAGGTCCGAACGTAGAGGCAAAGACTTGATGCCCTGATAGAAGCGCGGTGCGATTCCGACCGTGCGGCTGTTGAACAGGAACTCGCCGTCGCGCGGGCCCAAGTCGATGCGCGTGATGCGGATTGGCGTCCTGGGAATCCTGTAGTTGGCCGGGCCATCGAGATCGAAGGCCTCCTCGTTGGGCACATCGTCCAAATTGGGCAATCCGACACGGCCGAAGATGTCGAGCAGCAACAGGGCCGTCTCGTTTCCCACCTCTCGACGCGAGGATCTTGGTACCTTCGACAGATCGATCAGCGCATGCAGCTGCTCACCCAGCAGGTACATATGATCGGCCACCTCGGTGCTCCGGTTCTCACGGTAGTCGCGGAGCGCCTGCTCCACCTCTCCGCGGAGGCGGATGAAGGTCGCCAGGGTGTCGCGGGGGCTCTCCGTGCGGACCGGCCGGATCGTCTGCCCGGTTCCCTGCCTTGTCGCCGGATCGTCACCGAGGATCGGCGAGGTGTCCTGAGCGCCTACGCCGGGCGGGGCGAGCAGCAGCAAAACGGCGGCGATGCCGAAGCTTCGCAAGGCGCGACGCGGAAAGCTCAAGGTTTTCTCCTCCCAGATCGGCGCAACAGGCGCGCGAGCGAGTGTACACCCTTCGCGAAAGCGTTCTCCATGCCCGAACCAAGCGGGCAAGAGCACTCTCGACGCTGACTGGTTATCCCAGCGCAAGGTTAGGGGGCATGAGGCAGATCATTGTCGATCGGCTCGACCGTCGGACCACCGTGGCCCAGCCCGAGCCGTGGGTACTCGGGCCGAATCCCTCGCCGCTAGTGAATCCGGACCCTGAAACCTATAATCCGCGCCGGCACCGGGCCCGCGAGCCAAGTCTCTCGGGACGGGCGCACGGACGGCGGAACGGCTGCGGATCGATGGGGCCATGGCACTGCGCTGGCAAATAGGGATCATCGCCTTGTTCGGCGCCGTCCTCGCGCTTGGGGCCGGTTGGCTCTTAGGATGGGGCGATCCGATCCTATCGCCCGATCCGAAGCGCGGCGCCGCTGGCGCCACCCTCGTCATCGCCGAGGCGCTGACCCTGAAGGAGGACCGCGTCACCGTGCGCACGGTCGGCACGGGGGAGGCCCTGCGCTCCGCCACGCTCTACCCGGCGGTCGACGGCGAAGTAGAGGAGGTTTTCTTCGAGGCGGAACAGAAGGTGCGAAAGGGCGAGCCGCTGCTGCGCCTGGACGATGAGGACGAAGAACTCGCGGTGCGCTTGGCCGAGGTCACCCTGATGGACGTCCGCCGCCAGGTCGCGCGCTACGAGAAGCTCGCGCCCGGCGGCACGGTCTCCCTGGTCACCCTGCAGTCGGCGGAGGCCGAGCTAGAAAGCGCGGTTCTGCGCGTGGCCCAGGCCAAGGCAGCGTTGAAGGATCGGACTCTCTTCGCGCCCTTCGAGGGCGTCATCGGGCTGACCGATATCGAGGCCGGCGATCGCGTGACCGACGAGACGATGATCGCGACGCTGGATGACCGCTCGTTCATCGAGATCGGGTTCAGCGTTCCGGAGGACTACGCCAGTCGGATTGCGGTCGGCGACGAGATCGCCGTGCGCCCCTGGACCCGCCCGGAACTCGAGCTGCAGGGCAGGGTTTCCGCCACGGACAGCCGGATCGATCCCGCCACCCGGTCGTTGCGGGTCAAGGCGCGCATCGCCAACCCCGACGACTCGATCCGGCCGGGCACCTCTTTCGACGTCCGCCTCGAGTTCCGAGGTGCCGCCTATCCCAGCCTGCCCGAGGTGGCGGTGCTGTGGAGCCGCGACGGCGCCTATGTCTGGCGCGTGGTGGACGATCGGGCCAGGAAGGTCTTCGTGGCCATCGTGCGCCGCGACAAAGGCCGCGTCCTGGTCGACGGCCCGCTCGAAGCGGGCGACCTGGTCGTGGTCGAGGGCGTGCAGGGACTGCGCGATGGGCAGCCGGTCGATCCGCGAGCCCGCGATGGCGGAAACGGCGCCGAGCCGGCGCTCGACGGGACGGCCGGTGCGGGCAAGGGTCCCGCCTGATGACCGCCCGGCCCAGCGAGCTGCCGGCGCTGGCGGTGCGCCGTCCGACCCTGATCGTCGTGATGAACCTGCTGATCGTCATCGCCGGATTGGCGGCGATTTCGGGTGTCGAGGTCCGGGAGCTGCCCGACGTCGACCGCCCGGTCGTAACCGTGCGGGCGTTCTTCGACGGCGCCTCCCCGGAGACCATGGACGAGGAGGTCACCAGCGTCATCGAGGGGGCGGTCGCCCGGGTTTCCGGGGTCAAGACGATCAACGCGGCGAGCGAGGAGAACAACGCGCGGATCCGCGCCGAGTTCGCGCCAGGCGTCGCCCTGGACGTGGCGGCGAACGACGTGCGCGAGGCGGTCGCTGCGATCGAACGCGATCTGCCCGAGGGTGTCGACGAGATCACCATCGTCAAGGCGGATTCCGACGCGTCGCCGATCATCCGCCTGGCTCTCGTCAGCGACCGCCTGTCCCAGCAAGCCCTGACCTACGTCGCCGAAGACGAGGTCGCGGCCGAGCTCTCGACCATTCCCGGCGTGGCAACGGTCGAGCTCTTCGGCGACCAGAAGGAGGTCTTGCGCGTCGTCGTCGAGCCCATGCGCCTGGCCAGCTATGGCCTTTCGATCGACGATGTCGCGCGCGTGCTGCGCAGCACCAGCCTCGACGTTCCCGCCGGAAGCTTCAAATCCGACGACCATCTCCTGGTCGTGCGGGCCGACGCCTCGGTCTGGCGGCCGGAGGACATCGAGGCTCTGGAGCTTCGCGGTGACGAACGGGGCGTGATCCGGCTCGGCAACGTGGCCCGCGCCTTCTACGGACCGGCCGACGCCGAGAGCTACAGCCTCTTGAACGGCCGCAGGGTCGTCGGTCTCGGCGTCGTCCGGCGCGCCCAGTCGAACACCATAGAGATTTCCTTGGCCGTGGAGCGGGCGATCGAACGCCTGAACCGCCGCCTCGCCGACGTCGAGGTGGTCAAGATCTCCGACGACGCTCAGTTCATCCGGGGCGCCGTGCGCGAGGTCCTGGTCAGCCTCGCCGCGGCGGTCGCCGTCGTCATCGGCGTCATCTTCCTCTTCATGGGGGCCTTGCGGCCGACGCTGATTCCGGGCGCAGCCATCCCCGTGGCCCTGATCGGCACCATCGCGGCAATCTGGCTGCTCGGGTTCTCGATCAACATTCTGACGCTGCTCGCGCTGGTGCTGGCGACCGGCATGATCGTCGACGACGCCATCGTGGTGATCGAGAACATACAGCGCAAGCGCGCCGAGGGCCTGAAGCCGCTGGCGGCTGCCGTCGTCGGCACCCGCCAGGTCTTCTTCGCCGTGCTGGCGACGACGATCACCCTGATCTCGGTCTTCGTGCCGATCGCGTTCCTGCCGGGCACGGCGGGCCGCATGTTCACGGAGTTCGGCATCGTGCTCGCGGTCGCCGTGGCGATCTCGTCTTTCGTGGCGCTGACGCTGGGCTGCATGCTGGCCTCGCGCCTCGACTTGCGGGCCGCCGGGGCCGAAGCCGCGGGCGCCGCGAAGGGCCGGGGCCTGCTCGCAAGGCTGGGCGACCGGGCGGCAGCCGGCTACCGGCGACTGCTCGATTTCACGCTCTCGGCGCGCCTCCTGGTCCTGGCGGTCACTGGCCTCCTGGCCGCCACCGCGGTTCTGGTCTACCCCACGATCGACGAGGAACTGCTGCCGAGCGAAGACCGCGGCGCCATCTACATCATGATGCAGGGACCGGACGGCGTCGGACTCGACTACATGGATCGGCAGGCGGCGCGGGCCGAAGCCATCCTGGCGCCCCTGCGCGAACGCGGGGAAATCAGCAACGTGATGACCATCGTCGGCCGCTGGGACCTCAACCGCGTCTATATCTCCGCCCCGCTGGCCGACTGGTCGGCCCGGTCGCGCAGCCAGCAGGAGATCGCCGCCGAACTGCGCCCGAAGCTGAAGGCGATCCCCGGGGCGACGGCGCGCGTGCGCACGCCGAACAGCCTGAACCTGCGGCGCAGTGGCGGCAGCCTCGAGTTCGCCCTGACCGGCCCGAACTACACCGATATCGCGGCCGCGGCGAACGACTTCCTCGCGGCGATGCATGAGCGCCTGCCCCAGTTCGAGGACCCCGAGATCGAGTTTCAGCAGACCCAGCCGCAGCTGACCGTGCAGGTCGATCGCCTGCGCGCCGAGGATCTGGGCGTGCCGGTCGAGGGAATCGTCAACACCCTGCGCGCCATGATCGACGGCTTCGAGGTGGCCGAGCTCAACGTCGACGATCGTTCGGTCCCGGTCATGCTGCAGTCCGCCGCCGGCGCCATTCGCGACCCGAGCGACCTGCACAACCTCTTCGTTTCCAGCGCGCGGGGCGGGATGGTGCCCCTGTCGGCCTTCGTCAGCCTGCGCGAGACCGGCATCGCCGCCGAGCTCGACCGGACCGGCCAGAAGCGCGCGGTCGAGATCGACGTTCCGCTTCCACCTGGCTACGCCATGCGCCGCGCGATGGACGACGTCGAGCGGATCGCCGCCGACGTGCTGCCGCCGGAGATCGGACTCAGGATGCTGAACGAGGCGGCGACCCTGGAGGACACCTCGAACGAGGTCGCGGTCACCTTCGCGATCGCCATCCTCGTGGTGCTGCTGGTGCTCGCCGCCCAGTTCGAGAGCTTCGTGAGCGCCATGGTCATCCTGCTGACCATTCCTTTCGGACTGGCGGCGGCGGTCTTCGCCCTCAAGCTGACCGGCTCGAGCCTGAACATCTATAGCGAGATCGGTCTGATCATGCTGATCGGGCTCATGGCTAAGAACGGCATCCTCGTGGTGGAGTTCGCCGACCAGCAGAGGGACCGGGGCCTCGCGGTGATCGACGCGATACGGCTGGCAGCCACGACGCGGCTGCGCCCGGTCATGATGACCATGCTCTCGACCGTGCTGGGCGCCGTGCCGCTGGTGCTGGCCAGCGGCGCCGGGGCCGAGGCGCGGAGCGCAATCGGCTGGGTCGTGTTCGGCGGCCTGGGGATCGCGACGGTCTTCACCCTGGTCCTGATCCCGGTGATATACAGCCTGCTCGCGCCGCTCGCCCCGCCGCGCGCCCATGCCGGCGTCCGGCTCGACCGGGAGCTGCGCGAGATCGAGCCGGCCGCGCCCATCGCCTTGACCAAGGCCGCCGAGTAACCGCCGCGCCGGCCGGCCATACCGGGCACGGGCGGTATCACACGCCGGAACCCCGACCCCATTGAATCTGCAGCTGAACCCTGGATCCCCAGTATGTCCCGCCATGGTCGAGGATGGACGCGGCTCGGCGGGCGGCCGTTGAAGTCGTCAGGCATCTTCGCTAAAGCTCGTTGATCCGATGCTGTGATTGGACGGAGACAAGATCGTGAGGGCAGTTCAGCTTGCCACGATCGCGGTCCTGGGGGTGTTTGTAATGAGTGCCTCCGGACAGGCATCCGAAGAGAAGGAGTCGGCAGCGCTGAGAGCCGCGGAAGAGTGGCTGGCGCTGGTCGACGCGGAGCGTTACGGCGAAAGCTGGCAAGCGGCTGCCAGCTATTTCCAGAAGGCCGTAAGCCGGGACCAGTGGCAGCAAGCGCTGAACGGGGTGCGGAGGCCGCTTGGAACGGTGCTTTCGAGGCGGCCGAAGTCCAAGACTTTCACAACTACGCTGCCGGGAGCGCCGGACGGTCAGTACGTCGTGATCCAGTTCGACACCTCGTTCGAGAACAAGCGATCCAGCGTCGAAACCGTCACGCCCATGCTGGACGAGAACGGCCGCTGGCGCGTCTCCGGCTATTTCATCAAGTAGAGTTCCAGGTTCATCCCTCGTGCTCCCGCTTGCTGTCGACGGGAGCTTGTTCACGGTCGTGCATACCGTAGTCGCGAAGCACCTCGGCCACACGCAGCCGATAGTCCCGAAAAAGCGCATCCCGCCCGCGCCGCTGTGCGCCACGATGGGCGCTGAGCGCCCGCCACTTGGCGACCGCCTCCTCGTTCTCGAAAAACGAGAGAGACAGGATTTTGTCCGGATCGTTGAGGCTCTGAAAGCGCTCCACCGAGATGAACCCTTCAGATTCCTCGAGAAGCGGGCGCAACTGCGCGGCAAGGCCCAAGTAATCGTCCTTCCGCCCTGGAGCGGGCGAGACCTCGAAAATGATTGCGATCATCTCTTCCTGAGCTCCCCGTGCGGCGTTGAGACGATTTTCAGGAACGTCCTGTCTTCGCGCAGGAGGAATTTCTCGCGCTGTGCGAAGGCGTAGTTCTCCTGGCCGAGCGGGTCTTCCGCCAGGCGTGCCCGATAGGCCTCGTAGGTGGCCAGGGACTCGAGGGTGTAGACGCCGTAGGCAAGCGTCGATGATCCCTCGTGCGGCGCGAAGTAGCCGATGAGGTCGGCGCCGCAACGCGGAATGGCCTGACCCCAGTTCCGGGCATATTCGGCGAAGAGATCCCGCTTCGTCGGGTCGATGTGGTAGCGGATAAAGCATGTGATCATGGCTGCACCTCCTGACATGCCTTGTCAGTATGGCAGCTTGCTCAGCGATAATGGTTCGCTTACCATCGAACTATGAAAGAAGGCCCCGACATTGCGCTACTCGGGTCGCTCATCGGCGATCCGGCGCGCGCGAACATGCTGACGGCGCTCATGAGCGGGAAGGCGCTGACGGCGAGAGAGCTCTCCGTCGAAGCGGGCGTCACCGCGCAGACCGCGAGCACGCATCTCGCCAAACTCGAAAGCGCCGGTCTGCTCAGACGGCGCAAGCAAGGGCGGCATCACTACTTCTCGCTTGCGGACGATGACGTTGGAAGCGTTCTGGAAGCGATGATGGGTTTGGCGGCCAAGAATGGACACATGAGAGCGCGCACCGGGCCGAGGGATCCGGCTCTCCGCAAAGCACGCGTCTGCTACAACCACCTGGCCGGCGAACTGGGCGTCCACCTCTTCGACAGCTTGATCGCGCAGGGCGTGGTCGCGGAAGAAGGCGAGGAGGTCTTCCTGACTGAAGGCGGCCAAGCCCGAATGAAGGATTTCGGGATCGATCTTGCTGCGCTCGGTGGCTCGCGGCGCCCGTTGTGCCGGTCGTGTCTCGACTGGAGCAATCGCAGGACGCACCTGGCGGGTGCCCTTGGAACGGTGCTACTCGATCGTTTCTACCGGCTCGGGTGGGCAAGGCGGGTCACGGACTCGCGGATCGTCGCCTTCTCCAAGACCGGAGAGCGCAGGTTCAAAGAGGCCTTCCCGCTGTAGGGTCCGAGTATCCGCTAGACCTGGGAGTCGTCGAGGTACGCCTTCCTCGGCTCATCCGACGACGGGATCAAGCCTCGCCAGCACGGGTCTCAGCGTTGGGGCGCGCAATGAACTCCTGTGCCGCAAAGACGAAAGCTCTCTCTTCCGGAGTTTGCGCAGAGGCACGTCCGGCTGAAAAGAGTCGTTATCGCCGAGAATCTGTGCAAAACCGAAATCTATCCTGTCCGGACGGAGAGTAAGCTCCTCTCTCTGAAATGCATGAGGTGATGCATGGCGCATGTCGCGTTTCGTCCCGAGCACAACCTGGTTTCGGCCTTCGTCACGCCGATTATCCGGGTAGCGGTGCTTGAAGCGAGCAGCATCAACCCAGGGCTGAAGGCGGCGATTCTCGAACGCGAGACCGAGGGTCCGGCGCGAAAGCGCAGCAACTATGGCGGCTGGCAGTCCAACAGCGACCTGCTCGCCTGGTCGATCCCCGAGGTCAAGGTCCTGACGGAGGCGATCGGCGAGACGGTCCGGCAGATGCAGGCCGCCGTCTGCGATGTCAAGGGACGGGAGTTCAACGTCATGTTCGAAGCCTGGGCCAATGTCTCTCGCGCGGGCGCCTATCACACTCGTCACAGCCATGCCACGTCACACTGGTCCGGCGTGTACTATGTCGAGGCTGGCGCACCCAACCCGGAATGGCCCAAGTCGGGGATCCTGGAGTTCTTCGATCCGCGTGAACGGGTGGAATGCGTGGACCTGCCCGGCGCGCCCTTCGGCAAGTCCATGGGGCTACCCCCCGAGACCGGTACGCTGACGGTCTTCCCGGGCTGGCTCTACCACGCGGTCAATCCCTACCACGGGCCGGGCGAACGCATCTCCATCTCCTTCAACGCGAACTTGCGGCCGGTCAAGGGCCAGTAGCGCGGTCGCGCCCAAGTCGACATCGACCGGCTTCACCTGTTCTAGCGCTCATGCCAAGGAGCCGAAGCACCCGATCAATCAACCCACTGCAGAACGTCACGGATGATGCTCCAGCGCGGGCCTTCTGCGTGGGCCGGCCGACCCAGGACCCAATACTCGAACAGCTTGTCGATGGTGCCGTCGAGCCTCTGAAGGTCGACCCAGTTGCTCATGACCTCCTCGAAGATCAGGTCCTGTTGACCACCCAAGGCGATGACGACGGGGGCGGCGAGGCCCGGTCTCACGGGACTGACGAAATCGTACTGCGGATAGAGCAGGGTCCAGGCCGAGCCTCCTTCGGCGGTGGTGAGCAGTCCGTCTACCTCGGCATGGATCGAATCGAAGAACTCGCGCTCGCTGGCGAGTTCCACCACCTCGGCATTGGGCATGAAGCTCTCGACCCGGTTGCGAAAGAAGCTGTCCCGAAGAACGGCGAACCTGACGGAATCCATGCGGCGGATCTTTGGCTGCTCGTCGAATTCCCCGGCTCGGTGGTCGGGCACGATCAAACCCATGTGCGCCGTCAGGTAAGGTTCCGAAAGCAGCATGCGTTCCACGCGCGCTTGCGTCGCGAGGATACCCGAGATCGCGATATCGAAGTGGTCGTTGCGAAGCTCTTCGGCCAGTGTCTCGAGATCGTAGGGTATGAACTCGATGGTGACGCCTAGGTCGCCGGCCAGTTGGTGAACCAGATCGACGTCCAAACCGACGAGCTGCCCGCTCCCATTGAAGTAGGAGAAGGGCAGACGGTCCGGCAGGTAGCCGACGCGAATGATCCCGCGCTGGCGGATCCGCTCAATGCGGGAAATGCCCTCGAGGGGAACCGGGTTCGGTGCCGAAACCGCGAGCAGGCTAGCTGGTACCGGCGATCGCAGGAGCTGCATCTCCTCCAGCACTTTGTCCTTCTGGTAGGTATCGGCGAAGGTGATGCCGAGGAGCGCTCGAATGCCGAAAACCAGGCCCAAACCCAAGGCCAGCGTGCCGCCCAGAGCGGGTAGGCATCGGGACGGACGGAATTTCGCCAGCCCCGCCAGCGCACAGGTCGAGAGCACCGTGAATACATAGAGATGCATGACCCCGACGAGGTCCGCGAACCGGCTCGCCACGACCCCGGAGACCAGGAACAGCCGAAAGATATCCGAGGGGAGCTGGGCCGCGTCGAGAAGGAAGGGGATTGCCGCAATCAGTTTCCCGAAGGCGAGAAACGTGCCGGTCAGGAGAAGGAAGGGATAGTCGCTCCAGGCGAGCGGGTTGCCGTAGAACCAAGCAGCAAAGGGAATGAAGATCAGGCTGAAAATCTTGCCCGAGTCGGGAAAGGAGTAGGCGAGCGGAATCAGGAAATCGTGCCGGATTCCTTTTCCCTCCGGGGCCGGTGGCTGGTCCTTCAGCAGATCCGAGATTGCCAGGCAGAGCAGGGGAATGACGACGAATACGCTGCCGGTGACAAAGCCGGTGATCAAGGCGTCCTTGGAGGCCGCCAGCACCTGCCAATAGCGAAAGGGCGTGAGCAGCGTCACCAACATGGGAAGCACCCAGAAGGTGAGCAGGAAGGCGCCGCCGCCGAGAATCAGGAGATAGCCCTGTAGTCGACCGAACTCCTCGAGGCTGAGGGTGCCGGCGGCGTTGGCCGAGATCGCAAAAACCCCGACCGGCGCCAGCTTCATGATAAAGCTGGTCACCCGGCGAAGCGCGTTGGCGGCGACGTCGAAGACGTCGATCACCTTTTCACGACCGTCGAGCTTCATGATCGCCACGCCGAACAGAACGCAGAACAGAACCACGGCGGGAACGTAGTTGTTCGCCAGCGAAGAGAAGGGGTTCGACGGAATGTAGAGCTCGATGTGGTCGATCTCTTGCGGCGGTTCGACCAGGGTGGTGCTGAAGAAGGAGCCGACTTGCTGGTCCGGCAAGGCGAGCGCCATCACGAAGACCGTCGCCGCGCCGAGGCTCCACAAGATCGCCAGGATCAGCAGCCCGTACTTGGTCAGAGCCCGAGCCTGTTCGGGCGTGAGCGCACCGATGCTGGAGACGAGAGAGGCGACGATGAAGGGCAGCACCGTCATCTGCAGCAAACCGACGTAGGCGTCGCCGACGAAACCGAGCGGCGACACGATATCGCCGAAGAACAGGCCGACCCCGATACCCAGCCCGAGGCCGGACAGAATCAGAGTCGTGGTCGACGGTTTCTTTCGCCTCCCCGTCGCCTCGCCGCTGCCCTTGTCGGCTCGTGCGTTGTCGCTGATCAACCCTTGGCTACTCATGCGTCGATGTCCCGCGGTATCGGTGTTTGGGACGGAGCAGCTTCTGGCCGGCGAGCCACGGAGGTGTCCCTACCCCAATACCAACGCATTTCCGTTCTCTCCACAATTTCGATCGGGCGATCTCGTTCGACCGCGATCCGCTCTAGTAGAGCCGCTCCCGGATCGACTCCTCTACCGCGGCGTCCGCCGCCTCGGCATCGACGCCTTCGATCTGGTCGGCGACCATTTTTCCCAGGGTTGGGAAGCTCTTGCGGTCGATCCGCTTCTCCGGGTTCCACAGGTCGGATCGGATCAGCGCCTTGGCGCAGTGCAGGAAGGCCTCCTCGACCGTGACCAGCATCACGCTGAGCGGTTTCTTGCCGCCCACGGCGAAGCGCGCCAGCAGAGCCGGGTCCGTCGAGATCTCGGCGCGGCCGTTAACCCGGAAGGTCTCGTTCATGCCGGGCAGGAAGAAGATCATGCCGACCCGCGGGTTGGCGAGCAGGTTGCGGAGCGTGTCCAGGCGCTTGTTGCCGGGCCGGTCGGGCAAGGCCAGGGTCCGCTCGTCGAGCACGGCGACAAAGCCCGGCGCGTCGCCCCGAGGCGAGGCGTCGACCCGGCCCTCGGCGTCGGCCGAGGCGATCACCAGGAACGGAGAGGCAGCGATGAAGTTGCGGCAGTGCCGGTCGAGCTTTGCCAGCACCTTGCGCTTCACCAGGTCGCTCGGCTCGCCGTAGCGGGAGGCCAGTTCGTCGGTGGTAATCATGGGTTGCTTTCCTCCTGGTCCCGCTTGAGGGCCGGCGCTGCCAGCGGCTCGTCCGGCCGATCCCTGAACGCGGCGGCGAGCGGTAAGGGCAGCGCGGCAAGCTCCTCGCCCGCCTCGTTCCCGAGCCGGTGATCGAACAGGCCGCGCTCCCTGAATTGCGGGTCCTGCAAGGCCTCTTCGAGGCTTGCGACGATGGTGCAGCAGCAGTCGCGGCCCGCGAAGCGCGCGCGCCAGCGCTCGGCCGGGTGCCGCGCGATGATCGCCCGGACGCCGGCGATGTCGATGTCCTCGGGCGCCCCGATCACCGCGCAGAAGATCTTCCAGAAACGCTCCTCGAGCGGCGCGGCGGCAAGCAGTCGGCGGTCGGCTGTCGGATAGAGCTGGTAGCGTGGCGAGCCGCCGGTGAAGGGCCCGGCGCCGCCCTTCGGCCAGGCGCCCGTCGCGAGCCCCTCGCCGTAGGCCCAGAACATGAAGGGGAAGAGCCCGTCGCACATGGCGATGTCGAGGCGGGCGCCTTCGCCGGTCTTCTCGCGGCGCAGCAGGGCCAGCAGGATGTTCATGACCGCCGGGTAGGAGCCGCCGGCGATGTCGGCGATCAGGCCCGGCGGGATGACCGGGTCGTCGGTGCCGCCCGGGCCGAGCGCGAGCAGGCCTGTGTCGCCGATGTAGTTGAGGTCGTGCCCGGCGCGACCGCTCTTCGGGCCGCTCTGGCCGTAGCCGGTGATCGAGCAGTAGACGAGACGCGGATTGATCGCCTTGACCGCCTTGTAGCCGAGGCCGAGGCGGTCCATCACGCCCGGACGGAACTGCTCGACCAGCACATCGGCCTGCTCGAGCAGGGGCGTCAATCGCGCGACGGCGTCGGGTTTCTTGAGGTCCAGGGCCAGGCCCTGCTTGCCGCGATTGAGCAGCGCAAAGCCGACGCCGTCCCGGCCCCAGCGGGGCTGGTAGCGGCGCAGGTCGTCGCCGCCGTCCGGCCGCTCGATCTTCAACACCTCGGCGCCGGCCTCGGCCAGCAGCAAGGTGGCCAGTGGACCGGGCAGGAGTGTCGAAAAATCGAGGACCCTGTATCCTTCGAGCGGTTTCATGGCCTAACATCACGAGCAACGAGCAAAATGCGGGGACGATCCTCGTCCACCGCGTCCCGACCCGCAAGCAGACCGTTGGAGAGGAGATCCATGCCGCCGCGTCCCCTCGCAGAACTCCCACCATCCTCCTGGCCAAAGAACCCGCACTACGGCATGGAACTCGTGCCGCTACCCTTCCGGGTCCGCGCGGTGCTGGCCGGCGAGACGGTGGTCGACAGCAACCGTGCCCAGGTCATGTTCGAGCTCGGCCACGCGCCGGTCTACTATTTTCCGAAGCAGGACGTCCGGCTGGAGCTCGCGCGGCGCAACGACCACGCGACCCACTGCCCCTACAAGGGCGACGCCGCCTACTGGTCGATGATGCTCGGCGGCCAGGAAGTCGACAACATCTTCTGGTGCTACGAGGACCCCTACCCCGAGATGGCGGCGCTCAAGGACCTGATCGGCGTCTACTGGGAAAAGATCGACGTCTGGTACCACGGCGAACAGCGCGCCGACGCCCCAGTCGAGATCGCCGGCCGGGTGAACGCCGGCAACAACTTCGCCCAGAGCTATCCGGAACTCTGCGCCGAATGGCATCACGACAAGAACGAACGCATCCAGCCCTACGAGTTCGCCGCCGAGAGTCCCGTGGTGGTCTGGTGGCGCGACGGTGCGGGCGAGGAGTGGGAGGAGGCAATCCGCGACCGGGTGCTCAAGTCCACGGTGACCGACGCCTCGGATTGATCCCGGTGGGTTAGCGCCCCTTCCAGTTGGGATCGCGCTTCTCGGCGAAGGCGCGGATGCCTTCGATCGCGTCCTCGGACTCGTGGATCTTGGAATAGAGCGGCAGGCCGCTCTTGCCACCGGGGCGCACCAGCGCCATGGCCTCGCGCACCGGCAGGGTCTCGCAGTAGGTCAGCACCTCCTTCAGCGCCTGGAGCGCGAGCGGCGCGCCGAGCGAGATCTCCCGGGCGATCTCGCGCGCCGTCTCCATCAGCTCGGCGAGGGGCACGACCTTGTGGACCAGGCCCCAGCGCAGCGCCTCCTCGGCGTCCATGGGCCGGCCGGTCAGCAGCATCTCGCGCGCGACGTTGGGTGGGATCATGCGCGGCAGGCGCTGCACCGCGCCGCCGTCGGCCAGGATGCCGCGCTGCATCTCGGGCAGGGCGAAGTAGGCGTGATCGGCCATGACGACGACGTCGCAGGGAATGACGATCTCGAAGCCGCCGCCGACCGCCGCCCCGTTGACCGCCGCGATGACCGGCTTCTTCAGGTCCCAGTACTCCGTGATGCCGGCGAAGCCGCCGGGACCGTAGCCGGTGACGGGGTCGTAGTCGCCTTCCGGGTCGATGCCGCCCTCGGCGGTCTCCTTGAGGTCCCAGCCGGCGGAGAAGACCCGCTCGCCGATGCCCGTAATCAGGCCGGTGGTCAGTTCCGGGTCCTCCTGCAGGGTGTTGAGCGCGCCGTAGATGGCGCGGCTCATTTCCCGGTTGATCGCGTTGACCGGCGCGCGGTTCATGGTGATCTCCAGCACCTTGCCGCGCCGCTCGGTCAGCACCAGGTCGTCCGTCATCCCGCTCATCCTCTCTTCTGCTTGATCAAGGCGTCGACCGCCAGGCAGCCCTCGGCGCCGACGATCACCGGATTGATGTCCACCTCGGCCAGGGTCTCGCCCAGGGCGGCGGCCATCACCGAGAGCCGCTCGACCGCCGCCGAGAGCGCCCCGACATCGGCCGGCGGCCGTCCGCGCACTCCGGCGAGCAGCTTGGCGAGGCGCAGCCCGCCCAGGAGCTCGCGCGCCTCCGACGCCGCCGCCGGCGCCAGGACGAAGGCCCGGTCCTCCAGGACCTCGACCAGCGTGCCGCCGGCGCCGACCATGACCAGGGGGCCGAAGCCCGGGTCGTGCACAACGCCCAGCGCGACCTCGACGCCGGGCGGCGCCATGCTGGCGACCAGTACCCTGGGACCCAGGCGCGCGGCGAGATCGCGGTAGGCCGCGGCGAGCGCCGCCGCGCTCGCCAGCCCGAGGTGAATGCCGCCGGCCTCGGTCTTGTGCTCGAGGCCTTCCGCCGTCTTGACCGCCACGGGATAGCCGATCGTCTCGGCGGCCCGCAGGGCTTCCGCCTCGTTCCCCGCCACCCGGTGAGCGACCGAGGGAATGCCGAAATCGGCGAGCAGGGAGAGTCCCTCGGCCTCGTCCAGCGGCGCCGGGTCGGCCAGCCTTGCGCGCCAGCGGGCGACTGCTGCGTCGTCCGGCGGCGCGGCCGCCGGGGCCTTCGGGCGGTCCCGGAAGTCGCGGTAGGCGAAGGCGTGGGCGATCGCGCGCAGCGCCGTACGGCCGCCATCGAGCAGGGGAATGCCCTGCTCGGCCAGGGTCTCGAAGGAGTCAGGGTGAAAATGCCGCGTTGTGAAGCAGGCGGCGACCACGGGCTTCTCGGTGTTGCCCGCGACCTCGGCGCACATCCGCGCCATGCCGCTGCGGAACCGGTCCGTGTCGGGCGCGCCGAACTCGGTGATGACCACGCCCATGGCGGTGTCCGGGTCCTCGACCAGGGCGGTGAAGCAGTCGCGGAAGATGTCGAACCAGTCGGGCTGGCCGGCCCAGGCGTCTAGCGGGTTGACCGGCGGCAACCCGTAGGCCAGGCGCCCGCGCAGCTTCTCTTGGGTCGCCTCGCCGATCCGCGACCAGGGGAGTCCCAGCTCCTCCGCGTCGTCGACCAGCAGCGCCCGCTGGCCGCCGGAGTCCATGATCGCGGCGAGGCCGCCGGGGCCCGGCCGGCATTCCTGGGCGAGCAGGATCGCCGTGGTGAAGAGCTCGTCGGTGCTGAAGGTGCGCAGCACGCCGTGGCGCCGGAAGACCGCCTCGAAGGCGCCGTCGCCGCCGGCCAGGCGGCCGGCGTGGCTGGTCACCAGTTCGGCCCCGCGCCGGCTGCGCCCCGGGCGCAGGACGACCACGGGCACGTCGCGCGCCGCCGCCTTCTCCAGCACGGCGAAGAAGCGCTCGGGATCGCCGACGGTCTCGAGGTAGACCGCGAGTACCCGGATCTCCGGCTGCGCCAGGGCGTAATCCATCGCGTCGGCGACGTCGACCGCCGCTTCCTGGCCGGTGTGGACGGTCAGGCCGAAGCGCATGCGCGGATCGAAGGAGTGGGTGTAGCAGTAGACCGCGCCGGACTGGAAGATCGCCGCGATCGGCCCGCTCGCCCGGTGCGTCGGCGGGAACCAGGTCGCCGCCGTGCCCGCCTGGAAATTGATGTAGCCGATGGTGTTGGGCCCCAGGAGCGGCAGGGCGGCTTCCCGGGCCACCCGCGCGATCCGCTCGAGGATCTTGGGCTCCCGGTCGCCCTCCAGCAGCGCCTCGGCGAAGATCACCGCGGCGCGGGCGCCCTTGTCGATGGCCGCCGTCAGCTGGTCCTCGACCCGCTCGGTCGCGCCGGCCACGATGGCGAGGTCGACGGCTTCCGGCAGAGCGGCGACCTCGGGATAGCAGGTCAGCTTGCCGATCGTCTGGTAGGTCGGCGTCACCGGATAGACCGGGCCGGGGAAGTTCAGTCCCGCGAGCGCGTTGAGCGCCTGGTTGCCGGGCCGGCCCTGGCGCCCGCTGGCGCCTATCACCGCGACCGAACGCGGCGCGAACAGCGGCTCGAGAGCGTGGATCTCGGGGGCGTGGGTCTCGCGGGCGTTGGTCTCGGAGGGCGGGCCCGCCTCGGGGGCCGGCGCGGTCATGGCGCGGCGCTCAGCCGGCGGTAGCGCTTCAGGTGGTACGCCGGGTCGCCCAGGGTCGCGTTGATGGCGGTAACGCGCTTCAGGTAGTGACCGATCGGCAGGTCCATGGTCATGCCGATCCCGCCGTGCAGCTGGATGCCTTCCTGGGCCACGTCGCGGGCGTGGAGCCCCAGCCGGTGCTTGGCCGCCGAGGCCGCCCGGGCGCGTTTCGCGGCGTCGCCTTCCCCGAGCGCCGCCGTGGCCTCGTAGACCAGGGACTGGGCCAGCTGACAGGCCATGTAGACGTCGACCATGCGGTGCTGCAGCGCCTGGAAAGCGCCCAGCGCCTGGCCGAACTGCCGCCGAGTCTTGAGGTAGGCGAGGGTCTGCTCATAGACCGTCCACATGATGCCGGAAGCCTCGGCCACGAGGGCCGCAATTCCGATGTCCGCCACCTCTTCGATCAAGGGCAGAGCGGCGCCTTCGGCGCCAACGAGGTCAGCCGCCGCGACCTCGACGGCTTCGAGCAGGAGTTCCGAAGCGCGACCGCCGTCCTGCGTCTGGAAGTCGATCATTGTCAAACCGGGCGCATCCTTGTCGACCAGGAAGAGCGAGATGCCTTCCGCATCCCGCCGCTCGCCCCCGGTACGGGCCGAGACGATTATCTTGTGCGCGGCGGAGCCGTAGAGCACGACAGACTTCTTGCCGTTCAGGACATAGCTGCCGCCGCCCTGCATCTTCGCCGTGGTCGCGACATCGTTCAGGTCGAAGCGTCCGCCGGATTCACTGTGGCCGAAGGCCAGCTTGAGCCTGCCTTCGGCGACGGCCGGTAGTATCGCTTCCTTCTGGCTTTCGCTGCCGCCTTTGACCAACAGGGAAGCGCCGAGCACGACGGTCGCGAAGTAGGGGGTCATCAGCAGGCCGCGGCCGAACTGCTCCATGACCACCATGGTCTCCAGCGGCGAGCCGTCGAGGCCGCCGTAGGCCTCGGGCAGCGCCGCCGCCAGCCAGCCGAGCTCGGCGAAGCTCTGCCAATGCGCCTCGTGGAATCCCGGATCCGCGGCGACGATCTTCTGGCGTTTGTCGAAGGCGTATTCGTCCGCGAGAAAGCGCGTGATGCTCTCGCGGAAGATCTCCTGCTCCTCGCTCAAGGTGAAGTCCATCGCCCCGATTCTCCCCCCGGAACCCTCGGCTAGAGCCCCAGCACCGCCTTGGCGATGATGTTCTTCTGGATCTCGTTGGAGCCCGAGTAGATCGAGGTCTTGCGGTAGTTGAAGTAGGCGCGGGCCGCGTGGCGCGCCGCCTCGGGCACCGGCGTCGGCTCGTTGCGGCCTTCGCTCGGCTCCTCCTCGACCAGGAGCTGGCCGTAGGGTCCCAGCGCCTGCAGGGTCAGCTCCAGGATCCGTTGCTGAATCTCGGTGCCGCGCACCTTCAGCATCGAGGCCTCCGGACCCAGCGCGTCGGGCCCGCCGGGCCCGAAGAGGAAGCGTTGCTCGGTGATCTCGAGCGCGCGCAGATCGATCTCGGCCTCGGCCACCTCGCTCATGAAGGCCTCGTCGTCGGCCAGCGTGCCCGCGCCGTCCGGCGTTTCCGCCGCCAGCTTCCGGAGCCGGGCCAGGCTCGCCAGCGAGCGCGAGATCTCTGCGGTGCCGAAGCGCTCCAGGCCCAGCAGGTACTTGGCGATCGCCCAGCCCTGGTCCTCCTCGCCCAGGCGATTGCCGACGGGCACGCGGACGTCGTCGAAGAAGACCTGGTTGACCTCGTGGCCGCCGTCGAAGGTCAGGATCGGCTGCACGGTCAGCCCGGGCGTGTTCATGGCGAGCATCAGGAAGGTGATGCCGTGCTGCTTCTTGCCCGAGGAATCGGTTCGGAACACGCCGAACATCCAGTCGGAGATGTGGCCCTCGCTGGTCCAGATCTTGCTGCCGTTGACGACGTAGTCGTCGCCGTCGCGCTCCGCGCGGCACTGCAGCGCCGCCAGGTCCGAGCCGGCGTTGGGCTCGGAGAAGCCCTGGCACCACATGACGTCGCCGGTCAGGATGCCGGGCAGGAAACGCTCCTTCTGCGCCTCGGTGCCGTAGGCGATGATCGTCGGGCCGAGCATCTGGACGCCGTAGATCAGGAACCGCGGCGCATCGGCCAGGGCGATCTCCCGCTCGAAGATGTACTGCTGCTGGTCGGTCCAGCCGGTGCCGCCGTGCTCGACCGGCCAGGAAGGGCAGGCCCAGCCTTGCTCGTAGAGCTTGCGGTGCCAGAGCCGCTGGTCCTCGGCCGGGAGGTCCATGCGCTCCTCTGCGACCTGACGGCGGGTGGCATCCGGCAGGTTGGTCCGGATGAAGCTCCGGACTTGCTCTCGAAAGGCCTCGGCCTCGGCGCCGAACGTCAGGTCCATGGGCTCCCCTCCCGGGCTCGAATGCCGCGTCGTCTTCGCGGCCGTCGGGCCTGGCAGGTGCCGGCCTCCCACGGTAAACGTCTCAACGACCGCGCGTCTGGGCGGCAGCTTGGCGGCTTCGCGAGCCTTCGGCTTGCCGAATTCCGTCCTGCGGTGGCGGGTTCTCGATAGTGCGGCGGGCGCCGCGGCTCGGCGCCCGCGCCACGGTCACTGGCCGTTCTTCGCCTTGTATTCGGCGATCGCCTGTTTCAGCTCGGTGTACTCCTCGCAGCCGAAGAGGCAGGCCCAGTTGAGCGTGGCGAGGCGCTCCTCGGCCTTCTCCACGTCGCCCATCTGAAGATGGAGCTCGCCCATGTACTCGTTGGCGCCCACGTGGTTGGGGTCGAGCTTCAAGGCGGTCTCATAGTTGACCATCGCGCGGTCGAAGTCGCCGAGCTTGCGGTGGCTGAAGCCGAGCAGGTTGAAGGCGTCCGCGTCCTTGGGGTTCTCCTCGACCGCCTTGTTCAGCAGAGGGATGGCCTCGGCGTACTTTTCGCTTTTGACCAGCTTCGCCGCGTCGAGATAGGCTTGGCTCTTGCTGGGTGCCGAATAGCTGTTGCCGGCGCCCGCTGCCAGAGCTACTTGGGCCGACAGGCCGAGGGTGACCAGGACCGTCGCTAACAGACGAAGTGCTGTTGTCATTTCGTAGACTCCCTTTTGCTCCGGTCTTACGAAAACGGACGCAGATCAGACGTGCAAACTTCCCGCAAAAGTTCAAGGCAAGGATTCGTGAAGACCGGGATCGGCCCGGCCGGGCGGGGTGCGCCGTGCCCGAGATCGTGATCACCGAGTTCATGGACCGCGCCGCCGTCGATACCCTGGCCAGCGATTTCTCGCTGCACTACGACCCGAAACTGGCGACGAGCCGGGCGGCGCTGAAGGAGGCGGCCGGTCCGGCCCGGGCGTTGATCGTGCGCAACCGGACGCAGGTCGACGCCGCGCTGCTGTCGGCCGCGCCCCGGCTGGAGGCGGTCGGCCGCCTCGGCGTCGGCCTCGACAACATCGACGTGGCGGCCTGTGCGGCGCGGGGCATCGCGGTCTGCCCGGCGACCGGGGCGAACGCCGCGGCCGTCGCCGAGTATGTGATCGCCGCCGCCCTGCTGCTGCTGCGCGGCGCTTTCGGGGCGACGCCGGCGGTGGTCGCCGGCGACTGGCCTCGGGAAGCCTCGGTCGGCCGCGAGGCGGCCGGCAAGGCCCTCGGATTGGTCGGCTTCGGCGCAATCGGCCAGGAGGTCGCCCGGCGCGCCAGAGCCCTG
The DNA here is from genome assembly GCA_030064845.1 of Kiloniellales bacterium. Classification (NCBI taxonomy): domain Bacteria; kingdom Pseudomonadati; phylum Pseudomonadota; class Alphaproteobacteria; order Rhodospirillales; species Kiloniellales bacterium. Next base: position 60,917 of record JASJEC010000010.1, on the reverse strand, counting down.
GGCATGACGGTGCTCGCTTGCGACCCGCAGCTGGCGCCTGGGGATCCGGCATGGTCCCTGGCGGAGGCGGCGTCCCTCGAGACGCTGCTCGCGCGCAGCGACGCGGTATCGCTTCACGTCCCGCTGACCGCGGCGACCCGTGGATTGATCGGGGCCGCCCAGATCGAGCGGATGAAGCCCTCGGCCGTGCTGATCAACACGGCGCGCGGTGGGATCGTCGACGAGGCGGCCCTGGTCTCGGCGCTCCGGGCCGGACGGCTCGCGGCCGCGGCCCTCGACGTCTTCGAGGCCGAGCCGCTCGATGGCGAGACCGGGGGCCGCTTCGCGGCGGTGCCGAACCTGCTGCTAACCCCGCATATTGCCGGACTGACCGAAGAGTCGAACGCGCGGGTCGCGCGCCTGGTCGCCGACAAGGTCCGGGCGGTGCTGGAGCCGAAACCGTGACCGAGGTCCGGCTCTCGGTCCCGGCGCTGGAGGACCTGGGCGTCCGGATTCTGACCCGCCACGGCGTCTCGGCGGCCAATGCCGCGGCCGTGACGCGCGCCCTGGTCGCTGCCGAGATCGACGGCAAGAAGGGCCACGGCGCCTCGCGCCTGCCGTCCTATGCCGCTCAGGCGGCCTCGGGCAAGGTCGACGGCGGTGCGGTGCCGACCTGCGCGCGGGTCGGCGCGGCGGGCCTGCGGATCGACGCCGGCCACGGCTTCGCCTATCCCGCCCTCGAGTTGGCGATCGAGGAGCTCGGCGCGCTCGCCCCGCGCTCGGCGGTCGCCGCGGCGGCGGTCACCCGCTCGCACCATTTCGGCCAGGCCGGCTATCACGTCGAGGCGCTGGCCGGGAAGGGCCTGATCGGGCTCGTGTTCGGCAATTCGCCCAAGGCGATCGCGCCCTGGGGCGGCCGTGACGGCATCTTCGGCACCAATCCCATCGCCTTCGCCGCGCCCAGGACCGGCGCCGCGCCGCTGGTCATCGATCTCAGCATGAGCAAGGTCGCGCGCGGTAAGATCATGGTGGCGGCCAAGGAAGGCAAGCCGATCCCCGAGGGCTGGGCGCTCGATGCAGAAGGCCGGCCGACGACCGACGCCGAGGCGGCCATGGCGGGCACCATGGTGCCCCTGGGCGAGGCCAAGGGCGCGGCGCTGGCCGTCATGGTCGAGGTCCTGGCGGCGGCGCTTACCGGCGCGAACCTGGGCTTCGAGGCCTCGTCATTCTTCTCCGCCGAGGGACCGCCGCCCGGGGTCGGCCAGTTCCTGCTGGCCTTCGATCCCGCCGCCTTCTCAGGAGGCGGCTTCGCCGAACGCCTGGAGACCCTGCTCGCCGCAATGCTCGCCCAGGACGGCGTGCGCCTGCCCGGCAGCCGCCGGCTCGAGGCCCGGGCCCGGGCCGAACGGGAGGGGCTCGCCCTGCCGGCGGGGCTGCACCGGGAGCTGCAGGCGCTGGCCGGCGAGTCCTGAGCGCCAGGATCCGCTCTACATCTTAGGTTTAGAGCAGATTTAACGGGTTGATGGATCGCCCGTGGCGATTCCATCAAACTCGGATCTGCTCTAGGGCTGGAATTCCGGCCCGCAGGGCCCGAGGCGGACGCCGGGACGCAGGCGCTGGTAGTCGAGGCCCTCCAGGCGGCAGGGATGGGCGCCCGGCGCCTCGACGACCAGGACCTGGCTGGCGATCGGCTCGAAATCGGCGCGGAAGTGCACCGAGCTCTTGACCACCAGCAGGGCCTGCTCTTGGGGCTCTACGCCGAGATGGCGGAACACGGCCTGGTCGAGGCACTGGAACCGCTCGCTGCCGACCAGGATGCGGATGTCGCAGCCCTCCTCCACGACCCTCAGCAGCGCCATGGGGCCGAGCGCGGCGTGGGCGCCGCGGTACATCTCGCCGGTGCACTCGAAGCGGCCGTCGGTCAGCTTCTCCACCCGGAAGGTGGCCTCGAGCGGGGCCTGGCCGTCCTGGCCGGACTTGCCGCCGAGCGCCGCCTCGATCTCCGCGCCCTCGCCGGCGGCGTGGGCCTGGGCGGCGACCTCCGGATCGTCGACCACCCCGACCACGGCGCCCCGGGCCTTCTCGGCAATGAGCGCCTCGATCATGCCCACCGTGTCGGAGCTGGCGCCGGCGCCGGGATTGTCCTGCGCGTCGGCGAGCACTACCGGGCCCCGGCCGCGCGGTGCCGCCATGGCCCGGCGCGCGCCCTCGCGCGGCTCCAGGAGATCGTTCTCGAAGCGGGCCTCGGCTTCCGTCAGGGCCTCCATCATGGCCTCGGCGGCGGCGTCCACCGCGCCCTGGTCTTCCCCGTAAGCCACCACGGCTGGGCCGCACTCGGCGATGTCGGCCGCCGGGAAACCAAAGGCGAAGTCGACCGTGGCGACCCCGTCGCCGGCGAGCTCCGGAAGCCGCCCGTAGAGCGAGCGGGCCGGTTCTGCCCCGGTGTACTGGCTGGTCAGCGGCACGAGATAGGGCACCTTGCGGAAGGCCGAGGCGCCAAGCCGACCGTCGAGCGCGAGCGACAGCTTCTCGAAGGCCCGCGCGCCGGTCGCCGCCATGTCGATATGCGGATAGGTCCGGAAGATCACCAGCGCGGTCGCATGGCGGACCATGCTGACCGTGACGTTGGCGTGCAGGTCGAGGCTGACGATCACCGGCAGGTCGCGGCCCACGATGTCCCGCACCCGGCGCAGGATCTCCCCCTCGCCGTCCTGCAGGTGTTCGGTCACCATGGCGCCGTGCAGGTCGAGGTAGACCGCGTCGACCGGCACGCTGTCCAGCAGGCCCTCGCAGATCATGGCGGCGATCCGCTCGAAGGCGTCTTCGGTCACGTGCGCCGAGGGTTCGGCGGAGCACCAGAGCAGCGGCGCGAGCTCGACGCCCGCACTCATTGCCGCCTCGGTGAAGCCGACCGCGGGCAGGTTCATGCCGACCATCTTCTCGATCACCTCCGGGCCGCGCAGCAGGGGCGGCCAGGCGTCCGCCTTCACGAAGTCGGCGAAGGCCGCCTTCTTGGGCCCGAAGGTATTGGTCTCGTGCTGAAATCCGGCGATGGCAACGCGCATGGCTCCACCTCAAACGAAGTCGCGGGGGATCTTCTCGTCCCAGTCCCGGCTGAGGACCAGGGTGTCGTTCTCGTAGGCTTCGAGCCGGGCGGCGACGAAGAAGTGATTCTTGTCCGCCGTCATGGTCGTGCGGGTCTCGGTGCGCACCGACCAGGCTTCCCGGTCGAGGGTCTGGGTCCAGTGGGTCTCGGCCCGCGCGCTCAGCGGGTCGTCGGGCAGGATACGGAAGCACTCGCGGGCGATGCTGCCGGTCGCCAGCCCGTGCGTCTTGTCGCGGTAGCGGCCGAAGTCGTCGTTGATCCTGACCCAGGTCTCGCCGGTCGCCTGGTCCTGCTCGACCACGCGGCTGTTGGACGGCTCCCGGAGGGTCTCGCGGGCCCGCGGCGGTGCGCCCTCGGGCTCGCTGAAGGGCCGCAGCGACTCGTCCCGCGCCGGCCGGACCGGCAGGTCGAGCGCCGAGGCTCCGGCGAACAGCGTCAGGGTCGCGGCCTCGGGCGAGGGCCAGAACAGCGGCCAGTAGCAGGTCGAGAGCGCCAGGCGGATGCGGTGTCCCGGCGGGAACGCGTGGGCGATGTCATCGAGCTGCAGCACCACGCGCAGGCGTTCCCCGGGCACCAGCGCCGCCGGGCGCTCGTGGCCCTCCCGGTGGGTCAGGTTGAGGGCGCCATAGGAGATCCGGCTCGAGGCCCCGTCCGGCGCGACGTCGCACAGCCGCGCGACCACGAAGGCGCAGGGCCGATCGGCGCTGAGCTCGAGCGAGAGCCGGGGCGCGCCGAATATCTCCACGCGCGCCTCGAGGGGGTCGGTGTCAAACACCAGCGAGCCGGCGTCGTCGAAGCGCTGGTCGCCGGGCGCCTCGGGGCCGAGCCAGATCGCGCAGAACTCGCCGCCCGCCAGGCCGGTCGTCTGGGGCGAGGCCAGGGTGATGGCGGCCTCGGCGGGCGCCTCGTCCCGCAGGCCGTCGCGGGCCGGATGCAGGCGCCGCGTCTCGATGCGCGGCGAAGGCCACTCGGTTTCGGCGATCCAGCGCCCGGGCCGCTCCCGGTAGAAGGTCCTTGGCGGCAGGCTCTCCTGGAGGTAGGCGCGGTAGAGCGGCTCGTCCATGATGCCCGTTGCCGCGCCCTTCAGCCAGTGATCCCACCAGCGCAGGCACTCCTGCAAGAAGCCGATCGCCGGCGCCGGCACGGCGAAGTGCGGGTACTTGTGGACCCAGGGCCCGGTCAGGCCGAGCCGGGGCGCCCGGAGGCCGGTCAGCAGCCGCGGGACGGCGTTGGAGTAGGCGTCGCCCCAGCCGCCGACGGCGAAGACCGCGGCCTCGATCGCCTGGAAGTCCTCACAGACCGAGCCGTGCTTCCAGAAGTCGTCGCGCCGTTGATGCCGCAGCCAGTTGGCCACCAGGAGCGGCTGTTTCTCCAGGCGCTCCAGCCAGACCTCTCGCCACGAAGGGCCGACCAGGGCCGGGTCGGGCGGACGCGACGAGTAGGAGAACATGGTCGAGGCCCAGCCCAGGTTCTCGTTGAGGAGGCAGCCGCCCTTATAGTGGATATCGTCGGCGTAGCGGTCGTCGGTCGAGCAGAGCGTGACGACGGCCTTCAAGCCAGGCGGTCGGCGCGCGGCGACCTGGAGCCCGTTGAACCCGCCCCAGGAGATGCCGATCATGCCAACGGCGCCGCTGCACCAGGGCTGGGCCGCGATCCAGGCGATCACCTCGAGGGCGTCGTCCTGCTCCTGTTCGAGGTACTCGTCCCACATCAGCCCGTCGGACTCGCCGTTGCCGCGCATGTCGACCCGGACGCAAGCGTAGCCGTGGCCGGCGAAGTAGGGGTGAGTCAGCTCGTCGCGGTCGGCCGTGCCGTCGCGCTTGCGATAGGGGATGTACTCAAGGATGCCGGGCACCGGGTCGTGCTCGGCGTCGGCCGGCAGCCAGATCCGCGCCGCCAGCCGGCAGCCGTCCGGCATGGGAATCCAGGCGTTCTCGATCTCCCTGACCCGCCGCGGAAACTGCCCGACCTGCTTCAAAGCCTCGTCCTTGGCCCTCGTCGATCAGCCATCGTGAGGGCGCGGAGGCGCTCTATGTCAAGGGGTAAAGGAGGGGCAGGGGCCGGCGGCTCCAAGCCGGCTCCGGTCCGGCTGCCGCTGGTTCAGGTCTCGACCCGGCCGGGACCCGTGTTGTCCGGCACCGTCAGGCGAAGGTTGTCCCGCCTTCGCCGGGACAGTGCGCGGGACCGGCTCCAGTTCAGTGCCACGGTCAGGTAGTAGGAGGCCTTGAACATGAAAAGCGGCAGGACGTCGATGCGTGGGCCGAAGACCCGGCCCGCGAGCATCGCGATGACCGCCCGTACCATGCCGAACTCGTTGCGTGGCGACAGGAACATGTCGTGGATCGCCGGCGTGGTGAAGCGATAGACGAACCACGACAGGCGACGCAGACCACGCCTGACCTCGGTTTCGAGGGCAGCGAGCGGCGCCTCTTCGGTCTTTCCGCTGCGCAGGCAGGCGTCCACGGCCGCGCTGCCCTTCTCGGCAGAATTCATGGCCAGGTAGACGCCGGTCGAGAAGACCGGGTCGAGAAAGGCGAAAGCGTCACCCAGCAGAACGTAGCCCGGGCCCCACATGCGCTCGGACTCGTAAGAATAGTTGCCGGTCGCGGTGGCCTCGCCCAGGAGCCTCGCGTTGTTCATGCGCTCGTGCACGCCGGGGCAGAGCTGAATCGTCTCCCAGAGAAACTCCTCGACGCTGCCCTTGCGCTGCTTCAGATAGTCGGGCCAGCAGACCGCGCCCACGCTCATCGCGCCGTCGCGCAGCGGTATCATCCAGATCCAGCCGTGGTCGAACCAATAGAGGCTGATGTTGCCCTCGTCCCGTCCGGTCCTGCGCTCCACGTTCTCGAAATGCCCGAACACTGCGGCCGAATTGTGCTGCGGGTTCTTCCTCTTCAGGCCGAGCCGGGTGGACAGGAAGGCGTTTCGGCCGGACGCGTCGACCAGAAAGCGAGCGCGCCACTCACGATCGACGCCGGACTCGTCGCGGGTCCGCACCAGGGAGCTCTCGTCTTCGCCGAACTCGACCGACGTCACCTTGACGCCTTCGACCACCTCAGCGCCCTGCGCCACGCAGTTGCGCAGCAGGATCTCGTCGAAGTCGGAGCGGCGCACCTGATAGGCATATGAATCCATGCCGTCACCCGCGCGGTCGAAGTAGAAGGTGGTACCGGGACCGGTGTGGTGGCGGCCACAGAACTCGACTCCGGGCTTGAACATGGCCTGGGCCTCGATCTCGTCGATCACCCCCAGGCGGCGCAGAATCGGCAGGTTCATCGGTACCAGGGACTCGCCGATATGGAACCGGGGATGGCGATCCTTTTCCAGGACCGTCACCGACCAGCCCTTCTCGGCGAGCAGCGCGGCCGCTGTCGAGCCGGCCGGCCCGCCGCCGATCACCAGCACATCGCAGGACGAGGACGCCGCCGGTAAAGGCCCGTTGCCACGGTGTTCCGTTTGCGCGTCTGTAATGGTCACGCCCTCAGCTCCAGCCGGTTTCGAGCCACCGAAGGCCCCGCGCGAGAGAGACCTCAGCCCAAATTAGTAGCCAACGCGCGGAACGCTCTCAAGCGGGAATCGCCCCCGCGCAAGGGCAGCACGATTAGATTTTTACTCCGCTAACTTTTTTGGCATAACAACAGCGCGCAACGCCTGCTCGGCACTCTGAGCTGGTTGCGATTGCATGCAGCTTAGGGCTTTCCGCCGTGGGAAAACCTGTTTAATTTCAGGAAGCTGATTGATTTGGTGCAGTGAGTGAGCGCGTTTACGGAGATCAAGTTTGTCTAGCCTGACGGCTATGGAACAGGAGGTCGCGGCCCTCATCGTCGAGGCCCTCAATCTGGAGGTTTCGCCGCAAGATATTGCGCCGGAAGACCCGCTCTTCTATGAGGGTCTCGGCCTCGATTCCATCGATGCCCTGGAACTGGCGCTGGAGATCTCACGCAAGTACGGCTTCGAACTGAAAGCCGAGGACGAAGAGAACAAGAAGATCTTCGCGACCCTGCGCAACCTGACCGCGCATGTCGAGAGCAACAGGGCGAAGTAGCGCTTGGTCGCGGCGGGCATGACAGAGCGAACCCGGCACTCCGAGACAGACCCTCTCACGGCCTCGATCCCGTTTCGCCGCGTGCTTGCCCGCGCCGCGCCCGGGTTGCTCTTCGTCTTAGCGATCCATGGCGTGGCTTTGACCGACCTGGCGCCGACGAGCATCGCCGTGCTCTGCGCCGTCTGCTTCCTGAACGGGGTCCTAGCCCGGATGGTCGGGTCCGGCCGCCGCGCCGTGGCCGCCTGGCTGGTCGTCGGCGTCGCCGTCGCGGCTTTGCTGTTCGGCCTCTCCCTGGGCGTGACCGCCGTCGGAAAGGTTGTGTTTCTGCCGCCGATCCTCGCCAATGGCCTTATGTTGATGGTTTTCGCCCGCACGCTACTGCCCGGCCGGGAGGCGTTGATCCAGAAGATGGGCCGGCTCGAAGTCGGCGAGCTCTCGCCCGAGTTTGGCGCCTATATGCGCGGCCTTACCTGGGTCTGGGCCGCCTTCTTCGCGCTGACTTTCCTCGCTTCGATCATCCTGGCCCTCTGGGCGGATCTGGCGACCTGGTCCTGGTCGGTCAACTTCGGAGTGCCTTTTCTGGTTCTGCTTATTTTTCTCGGAGAGCACGGCTATCGGGCGCGACGCTTCGGCGGGCGGACCCCGCTTTCTCCGCTCCTGACCTTGCGCGCGGCACTACGCCCCTCCGCCTGGATTGCCGATGCCTAGCAGAGAGCCTTGGACCGCTTAGGATCGATAGCCCTTTCCGCCTCCCGGGACCCGGAGCGTACGGTGTTCTGGGACCGGGGGCGCGCGGTTTCCCAGGGCAGGCTCTTCGCGGACGCCTCCTGTCTCGCGGGAGCCCTGCCCGAGCGGCCTTACGTCCTGAACCTCTGCGATCGGCGTCACGGTTTCCTGGCCGGGACCCTGGCGGCCATCCTGCGGGGACAAACGGTCGTTCTGCCGAACGACCGGTCGCGCCGTTTCGCCGATGAGCTCGAGCGGGCGTTGCCCGGGCTCTACGCGATCGGCGATGCCGCGTGGGGCGATCATCCGTTCGAGCCCCTGGATGTGACGCCGAGCCTCGGCCAAGGCGGTCCGCTTGCCGAACTGCTCCATGCCGACGCGCGGCGCGGTAGTCTCATGGTCTTCACCTCGGGCAGTACCGGCAAGCCCCAGCCGCACCTCAAGTCCCTGGGCATGCTGCGCTTCGTCGCCCGTGCGCTGGTCGACCGCTTCGAGCTCGGCGGCGGCACGGTGGTCGCCACGGTGCCGTCGCAGCATATGTACGGTCTGGAAACCTCGATCGCCCTGCCCTTGTGGAGCACGATCGCGGTCCATGCGGGGCGTCCCTTCTACCCGGCCGACGTTGCGCGTGCCCTCGATGAAGTCCCGGGCCCACGCATCCTGGTCACGACTCCGATCCATATGCGGGCCTTGCTCGCCAGCGAAGTCCGCCTGCCGCCCCTGCACATGACGATCTCGGCGACGGCGCCGCTCAGCCGTGAGATGGCGGCGCAATTCGAGCAGCGATTCGACACGCGGATCCATGAGATCTTCGGGTTCTCTGAAGCCGGGACCGTGGCGACCCGCCGGACTGTCGAAGAGACCGCCTGGCTGGCCTGCGACGGGCTGACATTCCGCGAAGATGCTGGGATCTGCCGAGTCCATGGGGCGCAGTTTCCCGCGCCGGTACCCCTCAACGACATGGTCGATCTCCTGGCTCCCAACCGCTTCCTGTTGCGCAGGCGGACATCCGACAACGTCAACGTGGCCGGAAAGCGGACCTCACTGGCAGGCCTCAACGCCGTGCTCAACGCGATCGATGGCGTGGTGGACGGCACCTTCTACCTGGAGGACGAAGGGGAAGCGGCGCGGCCGGCGCGCCTGATCGCGTTCGTCGTCGCGCCGGAGGCCAGGTCCAAGGACATTCGAGAGGCGCTCAGAAAGGCGCTCGACCCGGTCTTCGTGCCGCGCCGGATCTATCGGGTGCCGGGACTGCCCAGGAACGACAACGGCAAGCTGACACAGGCCGCCCTGGTCGACCTCGCGGCAAGGGTCGCGGGGGCCGCCTGATGGAGCCGGCGGAAGAAGGCCTGGTGATCCCGGCAGATCATCCCGCCCTGGCGGGGCACTTTCCCGGCCGGCCCCTCGTCCCCGGTGCGGTTCTGTTGGACCATGTGCTGGATTTCGCCGAGCGTTCGTCCGGTCTGCGGATCGGCCGCCTGCTCTCCGCCAAGTTCCGGGCACCGCTGGAGCCAGGCATAGCCTGCAGGCTTCGATTGGCGCGGCGCGGCGATGGCGCTATAGAGGTCACCTGTGAAGCGGCAGGGGCGGTTGTGATGGTAGCCCTGCTCGAGACCGGGGAATGCGTTTAAGGCTGTGACCAAGTCCGCCTGGCAGGAACGGCCCGAGCGCGGCGTCGATTTCGTGACCCGCTTGTTTATTTGGCTCAATCTCAGCGCCAGTGAGACCCTGGGCCGCCTGTTGCTCTATCCGATCGCCGCCTACTTCCTGGTCTTTTCCGGCGCTACGCGGCGCGCCTCGCGGAAGTATCTGGCACTGGCGACAGGACGTCCGGCATCCCTGCGCCAGGTCTATCGGCACTATCTGACGTTCTGCCGCATGACGCTGGACCGCGTCTATTTCCTCACGGGTCGCGTCGATGGTTTCGATCTCGTGCTGGAGGGCAAGGAAGTCTTCGACACGCAGTACGAAAAGGGACGGGGGTGCCTTTTGCTGGGCGCCCATATCGGCAGCTTCGAGGCCTTGCGGGCTGTCGCGCCGCCGTCCCGGAATTTGAGAATCAAGGTATTGATGTATCCCGACAACTCGCCAATGGTCATGTCGCTCGTGCGGTCGCTGAACCCGGAGCTGGCGAGCGACATCATACCCCTGGGTCGTCCGGAGACCATGCTGGCCGTCAAGCAGCACGTTGAGAGCGGGGGGCTGATCGGGCTTCTCGGGGACCGCAGCACCAAGGGCGACAAGCTGGTTCGTACCCAATTGCTGGGCAAGCCCGCATATCTGCCTGCCGGGCCCATGCTGCTCGCGGCCATGCTCAAGGTGCCGGTGATCATCTTCTGCGGCCTCTATACGGGGGAGCGCCGCTACAAAGTTCATCTCGAGCTTTTCGCCGATCAGGTCGTGATCGATCCGCGGCATCAGGAGGATGACCTCCAGCGCGTCATTGATCACTATGCGTCGCGCCTTGAGCATTACTGCCGGCTGGCACCCTACAATTGGTCGAACTTCTACGACTTCTGGGACCTCGCCAAGGATGACCGCTAGCCATCAAGGATGGGGCGGGCGGCCGCCGCTTGGCGCCCTCTGGCCGCAGTGCAAGGGGGTGCTGTTTGTTCTCTTGCTCTGCTGCGTGCCTGATGCCGGCCGGGCGGCCGACTGGAATCTCACCCGCCTGGCCGAGTTGGTCTCGGAAGCCGGCCCCGGCACTTACCGCTTCGCCGAGGAACGATATCTGCAGTACCTGACCGAGCCTTTGCGGCTCGAAGGCACGCTCTCCTACACGCAGCAGGGTCAACTGGTCCGGCGGGTCACCAGCCCACGGCTCGAGCAGGCGATCATCGAAGGCAATCTGGTTACGATCCAGATGAACAAAGTCGATCCGCCGGTCCGCGTCCTGCTCTCGGAGCAGCCGGTCCTGAATGCACTGATCCTGGCTTTGCGAGCGACGCTGACCGGCGACCTGCCCATGCTGAACGAGACCTTCAAAACTCAGTTGACGGGCTCCGAGCAGGCCTGGGCCCTGCGCTTGATCCCGGATTCCAATGATCTGCGCCAAGCCGTCGACGGGGTCACGATCGAAGGCCGGTCCAATGAGATCCGAAGCATCGAAATCGTGGAGGCTAACGGCGACCGCTCCGTGATCACCATTCGTAGCCGCCTATGAATTTGGTGCGGGTCTTCAGGCTCGGGTGCCTCTTCGCCCTGCTTGCCGCCAGCGCCGCGCTGGTCTTCAACGTCGCCGAATTGCGCAGCGATCTCAGCTTCGTGGTCCCGCGCAACCCCTCCCCCGATGTCTCGCTTCTGGCCGAGAGATTGCAGCGCGGACCCTCGTCGGGCCTGATCCTTGTTGCCATCGACGGCCCCCCGGGCGAGGCCCTGGCGCAAGCGAGCGGAGATCTGGCGGCGGCCTTGAGGCAGAGCGGCGTCTTTCACCTTGTCGCGAACGGCCAGTTCAAATCCCACCAGCGTGAACTCGCATTTCTTCACGAGCACCGCTATCTCCTCAATCCGGCGATCGAACCCGGCGACTTCACGGTCGAGACTCTGCGCGCCGGGCTGCAGTCGACCCTCTCTACCTTGGCTACGGCCTATGGGCCACTGGCGAAGCGCTACCTGCCGAGCGACCCGACGGGCCGCGTGCAGCAAGTGGCAGGCTACTGGACCGCGGGCGTAGGACAGGGGCGCAGTGCCGGCGTCTGGCTCTCGGAAGACGGGCGCCGGGCCTTCCTTCTGCTCTGGTCGAAGGGCGAGGGCTTCGACCTGGACCAACAAGAGGCCATCTTGGGCCTAATCAGGAACGCCTTCGCGAAGATCAACGCGGCCGGGACGCTCGATCTCATTCTTTCCGGGCCGAGCGTCTTCGCCGCGGCCGCCAGGGAAACCATCAAGCAGGACATGCACGACCTCTCCAGCCTTTCCATAGCTCTGGTTATGGCGCTCTTGTTCCTGGCATTCCGTTCTCCCACGGTGGTCGCGGTCCTGGTCCTGCCGCTCGGCTTCGGGGTCTGCGCCGGCGCACTTGCCGTGCAGTTCGCCTTCGGCGAAATCCACGGCATCGCCATGGCTTTCGGCGCGACCCTGATTGGCGTGGCGGTCGACTACCCGATTCACGTCGTCAGCCACAGCGGCGTTGCGGGTTCACCGGTCCGGGTCTGGCGCACCCTGCGATTGGGCGTTCTCACCACGATGGCGGCCTTCCTACCGTTCTCCCTTTCCAGCTTCCCCGGGCTCGGTCAGATCGGACTCTTCGCTGTGGTTGGACTGCCGGTTGCGGCGCTGGTTACGCGCTTTCTCCTGCCCTCGGTCCTGCCCGGGGATCCCATGCCCGGCCCGGGGCCTTCGTGGCGCCGGATGATCGCCGCTTCTCCCGGATTGTCGCGCTTGCGCATTCCGCTCGCCCTTGTCGCCGTCTTGGGAGTCTGCCTCGTCTGGGTGCGCGATCAGAGCATTTGGGAGAGCGATTTGCGCAACCTCAGCCCGGCGGCTGCGGCCCTGCGGACTCTCGACCGGGATCTCCGGCGGGAGATCGGCGCCGCCGACGTGCGCTTTCTGATGGTTCTGCGGGGCGGGTCGCAGGAAGCGCTCCTGCGCCGCTCGGAGGCGATGATGCCGGCCCTCGATCGTTTGCGCGACCAGGGCCGGCTCTTGGGCTTCGACCTTCTGGCGCGCTACCTGCCCAGTTCGGCCAGCCAGGCGCAGCGCCGCGAAGCCTTGCCTGCGGTCCCGGAGCTTCGTTCCGCGTTGCAGGAGGCGACCCAGGGCCTGCCGTTTCGCGAGAATCTCTTTGAGCCCTTCATCGAAGACGTCGCGCGAGCGTCCGCGGCGCCCACGCTAACTCTGGAGGATTATCGGGCCGCCGGCCTGGGTTGGCGGGTCGATCCGCTGATTTTTCGCCAGGGCGGAACCTGGGTCGCGATGATCGTCCCGACCGGGGTGCGCGACCCTGCCGATCTCGCCGAATTCGTGACGGCGCAGAGCCGCGGAGACCTCGCGCTTCTCGATCTGAAGGCGGGATCGGAGGCTCTGGTGGCGGACTATCGCGAGGAAGCTTTTCTCTGGCTCGGTCTCGGCTTCCTCGTCGCCATCGGGGTCCTGGTTCTCGGTCAGAGATCAACCCTCGGCGTGGTCCGGGTGCTGCTTCCGGTCTGCATTGCCGTCACGCTCACCACCTGTACCCTGGTGCTGACCGGCATCTCGCTGTCGCTCTTCCACCTGCTCTCCATGCTGCTGGTGCTCGGCGTCGGGCTGGACTACGCTCTCTTCTTCGATCGAAACACCGAGGATGACGAGTCCCGAGCCCGAACCCTGCGCGCCAACGTCTTGTGCGGCGCGACCTCGTTCAGCGTCTTCGCCATACTCGCCACCTCCGAAGTTCCGGCCTTGCGGGGCATCGGTGTCACGGTGGCTCTCGGAGCGCTATTCTCCCTGATAACAGCAGTCATCTACGCGAACCGAGCCAGGGTATAAGTCGCGATGAGCGCCTTGGTTGTCACCAGCTACTCGACAGTGAACGCGGCCGGCCGTGGCAGCTCCGCGACCCTGAAGGCCCTCTGCGACGGCACTTCGGGACTGCGCCCCTGCGACTACGACGGGGCCGACCTCGATACCTTCATTGGGCGGGTCGACGGGGTGGAGGACTGCCGGATCCGCCCTGACCTGAGCAGCTACGACTGCCGCAACAACCGTCTGGCGCAGATGGGCTTGGAAACCGACGGCTTCGCCTCCGCCGTTTCCGGGGCGGTCGAGCGCTACGGCGCGGAGCGGATCGCGGTGATCATGGGGAGCAGCACCTCGGGCGTCGGTGAAGGCGAGGATGCTTACCGCAGGCGGCCCGACGAAGCGGCGCCCTTGCCGGAAGACTTCGACTTTCAGCGCACCCACGACTACTACTCCCTGACCTGCTTCGTCTCCGAATACCTTGGGCTTTTGGGGCCGAGTGCGACGGTTTCGGCGGCCTGCGCCTCGAGCAGCAAGGTCTTCGCCGATGCCTGGCAGTGGATCGAAACCGGCATCTGCGACGCCGCCGTGGTGGGCGGGGTCGACAGCCTCTGCTTGATGACCCTGCGCGGCTTCAACGCACTCGAGCTGCTATCCAAGGGCCCTTGCAGGCCGAACGACGCGGCGCGCTCGGGCATCTCGATCGCGGAAGCTGCTGGCTTCGCCCTGATCGAACGCCCGGAACGGGCTACCCGCGCTGGACCCCAACTGCTCGGCTACGGGGAGAGCAGTGACGCCTTCCACATGTCGTCGCCCCATCCAGAGGGCTTGGGCGCCTCCTTGGCGATGGCCGCGGCTCTGGAGCGGGCAGGCATCGGTCCGGGCGATATCGACTATATCAATCTCCACGGCACCGGGAGCGGCGCAAACGATAGCGTCGAGGACTCGGCGGTCTTTCGGATTTTCGGCGCCGAGGTCGCAACCGGTTCGACCAAGGGCTGGACCGGGCATGCCTTGGGCGCGGCCGGCATCACCGAGGCCGTAATCAGCTGGCTTTGCCTCGAGGAACAGCTGGTGCCCGGAAACCTGAACCTCACAACAATCGACCCGGAACTGCGGTGCAGGGTTCAGATCGACACGGAACGCAAGCCGGTCGCGCGGGTCTTGAGCAACTCCTTCGGATTCGGCGGCAACAACTGCAGCCTGGTCTTCGGTCGGTCCGTGCCGTGAAGGTCGGGATCACCGCGATCGGCGTCTTGGGCCCGGGCCTCGAAGGCTGGGACCAGAGCCGCGCCGTGCTGCGCGGCGACACGGCCTACCGCGAGCAGGCCTTTGAGCCGCCAGCACCGGAGATCCTGCCGAGCCGTGAGCGCCGGCGCTGCGGCGCGTCAGTGCGTCTTGCCCTCGGAGTCGCGCTCGAAGCGGTCGACCGGTCGGGGCGCCGGCCGGACGAGCTTGCGGTGGTGTTCGGCTCCTCGGGCGGCAGTGGCCTGGAGGTCCACCGGATCCTGACAGCGCTCAGCCAGCCGGAGATGCTGGTTTCGCCGACCCACTTCCACAACTCGGTGCACAATGCGGCCGTCGGCTATTGGTGTATCGCCACCTCTTGCCACCTGCCGAGCACGAGCATAGCGGCCTATGACTATACTTTCGCCGCGGCGCTGCTGAAGGCCTCCGCGCAAGTGGTGACGGAAGCCCGGCCGGTGCTTCTGGTGGCGTTCGATACCCCATTCCCCGAGCCGCTTCATGCCAGACGGCCGCTCTCGCATCCCTTGGCCCTCGCCATGGTCATGGCGCCCGCCGGCGACCAAGCAGCCTACGGCAAGCTGGAGGTTGCCTGGCGAGCCGGCGCCCCTCGGGTCGAAGAGACGCCGCCGAGCGACCCCGGACTGCGGCCGCTCTGGTACGGCAATCCCGCTGGCCGCGGACTTCCGCTGCTGGAAGCGATTGTGCGGGGCCGCGCGGGGCAGGTATTTATGCGGTTTCCCGATAACGGGCACCTGGAACTGGCGCTGACGCCGACATGAACCGGAGCGAGATCACCCGGATGCTGCCTCATGACGGCTCGATGGTGCTGCTCGACCGGATCGCCTCCTGTAGCGAGCGCGAGATCGTCTGCGCGACACGTTCCCATCTCGATCCGGATAATCCCCTGCGCCGCCGAGGTCTGTTGCCGGTGATTTGCGGGATCGAATATGCCGCCCAGGCCATGGCGGTGCACGGCACCCTGAATGCCGGATCCAAGGCCCGTCCCGGCGTGCTCGCCAGTGTCAGGAAAGTCTCCTGGTCGACCGACCGGCTCGACGATGTGGCGGGTGAGCTCGCGGTGCGCGCGGAGGTTCTGATGGCAGTCCAGGATCGTTCGATCTACGCGTTCCGACTGCAATCCGGAGATGCCGACGTGCTCACGGGCGAAGCCGCGGTTTTTCTTCTATGAGTGGGCTTCGGGCCCTCGTAACCGGCGGCAGCGGCGCCATCGGCTCGGCCATCTGTCATGCCTTGGCGCGCGATGGACGCCGGGTCGTGGTCCACGGCAGCGGCCGGAACCGGCAACCCGAGACGGTCGCCGCGGCGATCGAGCAGGCCGGTGGGCAGGCCGAAACGGTGTACTTCGACGTGACCGACGAGACAGCCTGCCGTGAGCGGCTGGAAGCCTTGCTCGCCGACGCGCCGATCCAGATATTGGTCAATAACGCCGGTCTGCATCGAGACGTTCCGCTCGCGGGCATGTCAGCCGAGCAGTGGCATGACGTGCTGCGCACGACGCTGGACGGCTTCTTCAACGTAACGAGGCCGCTGATCCTGCCAATGATGAGGACGCGATGGGGCCGCGTGGTCAATCTCTCCTCGCTTTCGGCCATCAAGGGCAATCGCGGTCAGGTGAACTACGCGGCCGCCAAGGCCGGACTCCACGGCGCGACCAAGTCGCTCGCCTTGGAATGCGCCGGCCGCGGGATCACCGTCAACGCGGTGGCACCGGGCGTGGTCGATACGCCCGAGACGCGGGAAGCCTTCACGGCCGAGAGTATCGCCAGCCTCGTGCCCATGAAGCGGGCGGGCCGACCGGAAGAGATCGCCGATCTCGTGGCTTTTCTCGCCTCCGAACGCGCTGGCTACATTACCGGACAGGTCATCGCGATCGACGGCGGCATCGCCTAAAGCGGATCATGTTCTAACGGAAACGCTTCGCGGTTCCGGGCAAGGCATATAGATCCGCTCTAGCTGTCGGCGCGTCTGCCCAGGGGTGCGCGCTCGGCAGCGTTTTGGTCCAGGGGCTCGGAGGCGTCGCCAGGCAGCGAGCGGCGGCTGCGCGCCAGCAGCCATTGCCGCGTCATCGCCGCCAACCCGTCGAGATAGAGGCCCCGGGAAACCAGCTTCCGCGTCACCATCACGGTAATCTGCCAAATGTCGGTGACGGGGCGAAAGTGGCTCGCGCGTCTGGTCACCTGGTCGTAGAGCGCGGGGATGGAAACCGGGACGCTGCGGTATCCGGCGCTGGCGGCATCGATCAGAATTTCGCTCTCGAAAACGAACCCTTGGAGGCGTTCGTACTTGGGCTCGACCAGCTCCAGGACGGCGCGGGGGTAGAGCCGGTAACCGCACTGGCTGTCCTTGATCGGATAGCCGCAGGCCCAGGAAATCCAGAAGTTGGCAAAACGGTTGGCGAATAGGCGCGAGCCGGGAAAGCTTTCACGGCCGATGTCCCGGGCACCGATCGCGATATGGCCGGGCGTCTTCGCGAACTGCCGCAGAAAAGCCGGGAGGTCCTCCGGGCGGTGCTGACCGTCCCCGTCCAGGGTGACGACGGCGGCGGCGCCCTGCGTCAGCGCGTGCGCCATTCCCGTGGTCAAGGCGGCCGACTTGCCGCGCCGGTCGCTGTGGCGGAGGAGCGTAATCGGCAGATCGCCGAGGCACTGGGCCGTGCCGTCGTCCGACCCGTCGTCGACCACCACGACATGGGGGACGTGGAGGAGCACGCCCGCGACCAAGGCCCGAATCGTCGCGGCCTCGTTGAGCGCCGGTATCACGACATAGACCGGGCCGGTGGTAGACAAGACCTGGGCACTCCTGCGCTCGGCGTGGAACAAGAGCCTGTTCCGCCCGGCGGTTCGAAAAGAAGGCCGACGTCCCGCCTCCGGCCGCCGGGACCGGGGGTGGTCTTCAGAGGGCCTCAGCTGCTCCAGACGAACCCTTCGATCTCGAACAGGAGGTTCGCCCGGCAGATGTCGGCTTCGACGTACAGCATCGGCGTATCCGGCCCGAGCACGCCTTCGAGATGCCGCCTGACCGCGCCGTAGTCGTCGGTGTTCCGGATGAAGGCCTTGAAGAAACTGCGCTCCGGGACCAGCGGAAAACGCGCGCCCGACAGCTTCTCCCCATTGGCGATCAAGGCACGAAGGTTGAAGACTGTTTCTTCGGTCTGGGCGACCGGCAGCTCGAGATGCTTGGTCCTGTGGCCGGCGACGCTGGCCGTGCCTGAAAGGAATAGAACGGCAGACCCGGGCCAGCGCTTGACCAGAGCCCTGGAGAACGAGGGGCTGCGCGGGCCGTACTGGGGCGGATAGTGATAGGCGCTGACCTGATTGGGGTTCTCCACCGGCAGTCCAGGCTCGCGAGCGGCCAGACAATAGAGGCAGAGGTCGCCGACGCGGGGACCGATTGCGCTGGCCGAGGGATAGCGCTCGGCCAGCTCCGGACGCTCCATCATGAAGGCGTCGTGCCGCCCGATGCAAAACCTCTTGTAGCGTTCCATCCCGTCGGCGTCGTCGTTGATGCCGGGAACGATATTCCAGACCCGCAGCAGGTGCCGGTAGCCGAACTGCTCGATCAGCCGCAACATGCGCAGATAGAGGTCCTGGACTTGGAGCGTAATGCCGCCTCCCGTCTCGATCGGCACTTGCACGCCGACGAAGATCAACTGATCGGTTGCCGCGACCTGGAAACCCTCGTGGCGGTCATAGCGCGGCGACTCCGGCACGTGCCACGTCTCGACGGTGGTGCCGCTGCCGTCGCAGGGCCGCATGCCGCTGCTCAGCCTCGGCCAAGCCGCGTCGGGCAGAGCTTGATCGCCGTGCACGATGGTCGCCAGTATCGGCGGCCGCAGCCCGGCCGGTTGCTGGATGAAATCACGGTAGCTGGAATAGCGGCACGCGAAGGGCGCCCGTTCCATGACCTGTTGGTGTGAGCCCGTCATCCTGACCTTCTGCCTTGGGGCCGCTGATCTGGCGCCGGGGACAGGTCCGCCAAGACGCGGATCGCCGGCCCGGCGCCGTGAAAACGAAGATCGTTCCCGCCAAAACCTACCGCCGAAATGCCGCTTCCTCTTAGGGGCCGCCCGATCGACGGGCAATACCCTTCACGTCCCTTCCAGGCCGCGCGCCGTCCGGCCGAAGGGCGAAGGCGCTGCTCGGCGCGTCTCCGAAGACCAGTGTTTCCCGCTACGCTTCGATGGCTTTCGGCAGGCATGAACTCTCTAACTGTCTCAGTTGTTCCTAGCGGCTCAATTGACCGAAACCGGATTGGGGGCAAAGGCGCCGGCATCGAGCTTCTCTCTCAGCAGCCCGACTAGCTTCGTGACGCTTCCCAGCTTCTTAATGGCAGAATTGTATTCCTGCCGAAGGGTCAGGGCCATGCTCAAGCCTTCCGCGGAGATGTCGAGGATCTTGAACCGATTCTCGCGTTCACGCATGCGCCAGATCAGATTGATCGGGTCCTGTTCGTCGCGGAAGATCACCACCGTGACAAAGATGTGACCGCCCTTGGATTCGTCACGGTTTATGCTGACGATCTCGAAACCGCTGCCCGAGTATTCGTGGTCGTCGCGCGTGAACATGGGCAGGAACCGCTGGACCGCAATGTCTTCAAAGACCCGCAGGAAGTCCGCACGTTCCTGCTTGGTTGCGCGCCGCCAGTGGGCGCCCAGAACGAACTTGCCGATCGTCCTGACATCCACGGCCTCGTTGAAGAGCTCTCGGAATCGCTGATCCCGCTCGGCCGGCGAAAGCGCCTCGTCATTGATTTCCTCGACCGCCCGCTTCCCGAAGTTGACGAGGAATTCACCGGCCTCTTGAGTGCTGGCCGCCATGACCCGCCCGTCGGCGAGCCAGACGAAGGCTGCCATGAGAAGGGCCGCTGTCAGACCGGCCCAGGGCGGGAGGCGTCGCACCAAAGTTCCTTGCATATCTATCTTCCTTCTCTGTTGCCTATGCGAGGCTCAGGGCAATAACGGGGTGGCCGCTCATCCACCGCCGGCGCTCTTCAGGTAGGCGCGGGCACGGGCGACCTTATCCAGGCAGTTCGGATAGCGCTCGAACTGGAGCTGCACCTTTGCGGCGCTGAGCAGCGAGGCGGCCTTGGTCCATTGAACGGTTCCGCCCAGATCCAAGTCCTCGGCCTTCTTGAGCGCGACATAGCCGGCTTCGATGCCCCGCGCGCAGGCTTCGTGCTGCTCTGCGTCGAACCTGCTTGTGCAGGCACCGAGCCCGACCGCAACAATGAGACCCGCTGTAAATCGAGCAGCCTGCCTGCCTTGGCGCATCATGCTCGTTCGATTTGGTTTCTCGACAGACCCGTGCTAGCAGTCAATCGGCGCTCACGACAATGATTGATTCGCAGCCTCCATCCCGAGGGCAAGTGCCGTTCTCCTGACCGTGGCGAGTGGTGGCAGTTTTGGGAGTACACGGTCAAACGTAAGGATGGAGTTAAGGTTAGCGGGCGACGTGGTGCCGGATGGCCGTTGTACAAGGACTGAGCCGTTGCACAAGTTGATGGGGTCTCGGCAATCGCGGCGAGGGGGCATGGAAGACGTATCGCGCGTTGAGAAGACCGAGGGCGTTTTGCCGCCGCACCCCACCTTGCGGCAGTGCTACAGAGTCGACGACGAGCGGCCGGGCTATATCCAAACGCTGTTCGACGCTTCCGCTCGGCACTATGACTGGATCAGTGCGCTCATGAGCTTCGGCACGGACAGGCGTTATCGCGGTGACGTCTTGCGTCGGCATGGCTTGACGCCAGGCATGGCCATGCTGGATGTGGCCTGCGGCACCGGCCTCGTGTCGGTTCCGGCAAGAAGGATCGTTGGCCCTTCCGGTATGGTCGTGAGCCTGGATCCCAGCCCCGGCATGCTCTCTCGGGCGGTCGAGCGCGGCCGGGCGGATTTTCCCGTTCTCGGCGCGGCCGAGAACCTGCCCCTGGAGAGCGATTGCTTCGATCTCTTGTGCATGGGCTTTGCGCTGCGCCATGTCGAAGACCTCTACGCCGCCTTCTCGGAGTACAAGCGCGTGCTGAAATCCGGCGGTAAAGTTCTGATATTGGATATGACCCTGCCGCCCTCGCGCCGAGCCTATCCTTTCATCAAGTTCTACCTGAATTCCTTTGTTCCCTTCTTGGCCAGGGTCAGCACCTTCAACAATCAGGCGACCCACCTGTTGAAGTACTTCTGGGACACCGTCGACCAATGTGTGCCGCCCGAGGCGATACTGGGCGCGCTGCGCGACGTCGGCTTCGAGCAGGTCGATCGTAAGGTCGAGGCCAAGGTCTTCAGCGAGTACACGGCGATCAAGCCGTAGAACACTTCCCTCTGCCGCAACGCCGCAAGCCGGCCGGGCTCGGCGCGCCGGCATCGGCCCCGCAGGGTGCCGCTGGGGCGAGCCGCGCCGCCCTACGCACGCATGGGTGAGTTTACGCAAATCCCAAACAAAAACCCGAGAAGTCATAAGTAAAAACAAAGACAATTTAAGTAATACATATCTCTTATCCCAAAATAACAAATATAGAACAGAGCTAGTCTCAGTATTTTAGCATTTATTAATTGAGACGGTAGAAGAATACCCTACAAGTTTTCTGGCAGTGACATTGGAGTGTTTCGGCATGCATGGTCTAGCGCAAAGCGGTAGGCGGGTCCTCGGGGGACTGCGCCGGCTGTTGTCCGAGGATCGGGGCGCCTCCATGCCCATCGTCGCCGCCGTTCTGGTCCCCCTCATGGGATTCGTCGGCCTCGCGACCGACGCCGCGCGGGCCTACGTCGTCAAGGCGAGGCTGGGCGACGCCCTCGACGCCGCGGGCTTGGCCAGCGCGCACGAGGTCTTCGCGAGCGACTTCTCGACCCAAGTGGAACAGTACTTCAAGGCCAACTTCCCCGATGGCTACCTGGGCGCCGATGTTACGCTGGGCGAGCCTCAATTGAGCAACAACAACAACGTGCTGACCCTGACCGCCTCGGCGGAGATCAACACGACCTTCATGCGCCTCTTCGGCTTCAATTCGCTGAACATCGTCAGCTCGACCGAGGTCACCCGCCTCACGTCGAGCCTGGACGTGGTGCTTTCCATGGACATGTCGGGCTCGATGGGCAACTCCGACGGCAGCGGCAGCACGCGGATCGCGGCCGCCCGATCGGCCGCCAAGGAGATGATCGACATTCTCTTCGGCTCGTCCGAGAGCAAGGACCTGCTGCAGGTCGGGCTCGTGCCCTGGAACGGCAAGGTCAACGTCACCCTGAACAATGGGCCGGCCTTCGATCCCGCGCTGACCGATCCGGTGACGGTGCCGACCTTCACGAATCCCGTGACCGGCCTGGCGCAGACCCAAGTCTTCTATGCCAACAACTCGCCGGTGCCGCTCCTGGTTCCGCCGCCGGCCGGATGGGACGGCTGCGTCAATGCGCGCTACATCGACGGCGAGGACGAGAACCAGCAGGGCGACGTCTGGCTCGGGCCGGAGACCTACGACGAAACCGATTGGTTCGGCTGGGAGCCGAACACCCTGTCCCGGTGTCTCAGCCACGGCATCACGCCGCTACAGAGCACGCAGACCGACATCAACGACGCGATCGACGAGCTCCTGTCCCCGGACCACGTGACCAACATCGCACAGGGCCTCGCCTGGGCCTGGCGCGTTGTTTCGCCGGGCGCCCCCTTCGACCAAGCCGATCCCAATCCCAAGGGAAATCACCAGCGCGCCATCGTGCTGCTCACCGACGGAGAGCAGTGGGGCAACAGCCGGGACGCCTACAAGGCGGTGTTCGGCTCCGGATCCAGCGCCGGGCCGAACGGCCAGAACGACCGCCTGCGCGAGCTGGCGACCAACATCAAGCGCGAAGGCATCAGGATCTTCGTCATCCAGTTCTACTACGACTCCGGTTCCCTGGCCAATCTGATGAAGGATGTGGCCTCGGGCTCCGGCGCCCCCTACTACCACTTTGCTCCGGACGGCGACGCGCTGCGTGACGCTTTCACCGAGGTCGCCGACGAGCTCTCGGCCTTGAGGATCTCAAGATGACGACCAAGAAAGCGGGCCTCCTCCGGCGCCTTCGGCGCTCCGAGCGGGGCGCGACGGCCCTGGAATTCAGCTTCGTGATGCCGATCCTGGTGCTCCTGGTGCTCGGCTCCATCGAGTTCAGCATGATCGCTTTCGCCAGCGCCTTGCTCGAGGGCGGTCTGCGCGAAGCCTCCCGCTTCGGCATCACCGGACAGGTGCCGGAGGGAACGACTCGCGAGCAGTACATCGTCGATGTGATGAACGCGCACGGCAACGGCGTCGTGAGACTCACCGAAGAGGACGTCTCGGTCCTGACCTACCCGAACTTCAGCAAGATCGGGCAGCCCGAGCCCTTCACCGACGAGAACGGCAATGGCACCTACGATTCCAGCGAGCCCTACACCGACGTCAACTGCAACAACCAGTGGGACGAGGACATGGGACTGGCCGGCGCCGGCGCGGGCGGCGAGGTGGTCCTCTACAGCGTGACCTACGAATTGGAGCTGATGACCGGCTATCTCAATGGCGTCATAGGCAAGGACGGCAAGTTCCCGCTCGCGGCCAGCGTCGCCGTGCGCAACGAGCCCTTCGAAGGGGGGACCGGGATATGCCAGTAGCCAGAACGCGCGCCCGTGCCGCGAAGGGACGCCGCAGCTGGTCTCCTTTTCGCCTCCTGTCTTCCGGGGAGAGCGGCGTCGCCATCGTCGACTTCGCCCTGGTGGCGCCGTTCCTGGTCTTCCTGTTCATGGGCGGGGTCGAGATCAGCCGTTTCGCCCTGCTCAATCAGAAGCTGTCGCGCGTGGCGACCAACGCCAGCGACCTGGTTTCCCAGTCGGAGTTCCTGACCGAAGACGACATGGAGCAGGTCTTCATCGCCACGCAGTTCTCACTGCAACCTTTCGCGCTCGGCGACGACGGCGTCGTCATCCTCTCTTCCGTCAGCACGGAGGACGAGCCGACCGATCCGCGCGTCAACTGGCAGCGTTCCGGCGGCGGAACCGGGTCGTTCTCGAGCCGGGTCGGCAGTCCGGGCGGGCCGGCCGACCTGCCGTTCGGCTACGAGATGAAGGCCAACCGCAACATCATCGTCTCGGAGGTCTACTTCGATTTCGAGCCGCTATTCTTCGGCGGCGTGACCTCGCCGAAGGAGCTTGCGCACTTTGCGATCTATCGTCCGCGCCTGGGCGCGCTCACTGAAATTCTGCCCTGAGGGGCGGCCGGTCACATCTCGGCGGCGAGCAGGCGGCAGAGCTGGCTGACCGCCTGCTGGTGACGTTCGTTGGTGATGTTCGCGAAGTTGCGCGAGACCTCGAGACACAGCCGCTGCCTGTTGTCGAGCACGGTGCGCTCTCCGCCGTCCTCCAGCTCTTGGAAGAAGTAGCCGATATCGACCCTTAGAGCGCAGGCCAATTCGAACAGCCGCCCGGCCGAGATTCGGTTGACGCCGCGCTCGTACTTGTGCGCTTGCTGAAAGGTGACGCCGATCAGCTTGGCCAGTTGTTGCTGGGTCAGCCCGAGTTCGATGCGACGCTTGCGGATCCTCAGACCCACGTGCCGATCGACGGATTCGCAGCTGGGTGATGATCTCTTCGCCAAGGGAGGACCTGCCATGAAATTTTAGCAATTTGGTATTAGTCGAAAAGTCAATCTACGCAAAACTCAGAAAAATTCAACTACAAATAACAGTTAAATAGAATAAATATTGATCAGTTTACTATAGAATTTTGTAAATATAAAGCGATTGCAGACATATATCGGCCCTACTCAAACCGCGATATTGTATTGACTGTTTGCCGGACCTGCGGCGTTCAACTCCTCCGACGCCTTTCGATAGAGCGCGTTCCCAGTATCGGCGCCGTCCGACGTGAGCGCCGGCCCCGGCATAGCGTTGGTCTCGATCGCTTGGCCAATCAGTTGCGCCAGAAAGCCGGCAGAAGCCCCGTAGGGTAGGGAGTAGGCGCCCTTGGCGCCGCCCTGGGGCGACGACGCGCCGCGCGTGCCCTCGAAGCCTCCCGAGCCCGTACCGGGGCGCTCGGGCGCCGGTTCCGGTGGGCGCCGCAGCGAGAATCGCCCCGACGCGAGACGCGCTCGGTTCTCGAGCCGTTCGACGCGCGCTTCGTCCTCGCCGCGAACGCCATAAGTGACTGGCCGCAGCGCCGGGGCGGGTGCAGGACTGGAAAACGGAATCGGCAGTTTGTTCATCTGCCGCGAATGTCTGGTATCTTTCTTAAAATTGGCTCAAATTTGAGAGCATTTTAGGCAGTCGCTCGATGGAACAAAAAGATTAATCAAGATAGCGGGTGAAAAAGCCTGAAATACCACTAGATTTTCAAATATAGTAAACACAAGTGATTTAGGAAATGTTGTGATTTACACGAGTTAATCAAGTATTCAGATAATATTAAGGCGCGACCCATACTCTCCCAAGTCGGGCCTGCTTGGCCCGGCAGGTCGCTTCCCAGGCAGGGGAGCAGATCTTCAGGTAGGAGAACCCGACCTTGCCAACCGCCGATTCCGAGGAAAGCCTGGCTGAGCTGGCTCGCCTTCTGACGGTGATCGAGGCATCGGGCGACCTTCTCTACGACTGGGACCTCACGAGCGACCGTCTGGTGTGGACCGGCGCGACCCCGCGGCTCTTCGGCGAGTCCAAGACCGGCTTTCCCGAGGTCGGGGAGGCCTTTCAGGGCCGGATCCATCCGGAGGACTTGCCGCACTGCGTGAGCGCGCGGGTCGATCACATTTCCGGCCTTGGCGAGTACGACTGCGAGTACCGCGTGCGGCGCGCCGACGGGCGTTTCCAATGGGTGCACGACCGCGGAACCGTGAAACACGCCGCCAACGGGACCCCCTGCCGCATGGTTGGAATCCTCCGCCTGGTAACCCGGCGCAAGCAGCACGAGGCGAAGCTCGAGTATCTCGCCGGTTTCGACGACCTGACCGGTCAGTTCAACAAGCTCCGGGTCCGCGAGGCGCTGGATCATGCCCTGCGCGACGGCGAGCCGGGCCAGGGCGGGGCCTTCGTCACGATCGGTCTCGACCGCATGGGACTGATCAACGCGGTCTACGGCCATGAAGCGGGCGACCGCGTCATCTTCGAGATCGCCCAGCGCCTGGAGCGGGAGTTCGGCGAGGGCGGGGTGATCGGCCGCCTCGACAGCGACCGTTTCGGCGTCGTGCTGACCGACTGCAGCGAAGAACAGGCGCTGGAGATCTCCGAGCGGCTGCTGCATGCCGTGCGCCACTACCCGATCGAGATCGGCGGCCGGGAGGTCCACGTGTCCGCCTCGGCCGGCCTGGTGCTCTACCCGGGGCAGGGCGACGCCTCCTTCGACATCATCACCAAGGGTGATGCAGCGCTGCTCAGGGCCAAGACCGCCGCGCGCGACGGCGTCGCCCTCTACGAGCTGACCGAAGCGCAGCGCCAGGACCAGCTCGACAGCATGAACGTCGGCGAAGAGGTGAAGCTGGCCCTCAAGGAGAACCGCCTCGCCTTCGCCTATCAGCCCATGGTCGATGCCGAAACCGGCGAGATCCGCTGTTACGAGTGTCTGCTGCGCATGCGGAGCCCGAGCGGCGATACCGTCCCGGCGCACCGTTTCGTTCCGGTGGTCGAGAACCTCGGCTTGGTGCGGACCATCGACCGGCGCGCCCTGGAGCTGGTCATCCGCGACCTCGAGACCCACCCCGATATCGAGCTCGCTCTCAACATCTCGGGCCTGACCGCGACGGATCGCTCGTGGCTGCGGCTGCTGAAGTCGCGGATCAAGGACCGTCCCGATCTGGCGCGCCGCCTCATCGTGGAGATCACCGAGACCGCGGCGCTGCAGGACATCGAGGAATCGGCGAGCTTCGTGTCCGCGATCCGCCAGCTGGGCTGCCGCGTGGCCGTCGACGATTTCGGCGCCGGTTATACGACATTCCGCTACCTCAAGGCCCTGACCGTGGATCTGGTCAAGATCGACGGGTCCTTCACCCGCGACATCGACACCTCGTCGGAGAACCAGCTGTTCATTCGAAACCTGCTGGACCTGGCCCGGAGCTTCGGTCTCCTGACGGTCGCCGAATGCGTCGAGCGGTCGGAGGAGGCCTCTTATCTGCGCCGTGAGGGTGTCGACATGCTGCAGGGGCACCTGTTCGGACTGCCGCTGGACGCCCTCCCCGATCCGGGCAGCAGTTCCCGGCTCGTGCCACGAGAGGTGGAAACTCAGGGTGCGCGCTCACACGTCGGCTGACCGCCTAGCCCTTCTTGCGTCCTGGTGTCAGAGACTCGAGCTGTTTCTGTAGAAGATCGACCTGTTGCTTCAGCTGGGCGAGGCTTTCCTGCTGGGCCTTGTCGCCGGGACCGGTCGCTCCCTTGGGCGGTTTGGCCTGAGGGTAGCCGCCCTGCGCGCGCGCCTTCTCGCCCCCCTGCTGCTCGACGCCGCCTTGCTCGCTCCCGTCCTGCTCGCCGAAGGGGGAGAACATGCGCAGCGTGCTCTCGAACAGCGCGAGGTTCTGCTTGCCCATCTCCTCCAGGTTGCCGAACGGAAACATGCTACCGAAGGTCTCCTGCATCGACTGGCGCATATGGTCCTGGTTTGTGGCGAAGGCCTCCATCATGTGCTCGAGGTAGCGCGGCACCACCCATTGCAGATTGTCGCCGTAGAGGCTTATCAGCTGTCGCAGAAAGGCGATGGGCAGCATGTTCTGGCCCTTCGATTCCTCCTCTACGATGATTTGAGTGAGGACGGCGCGCGTGATGTCCTCGCCTGTCTTGGCGTCGTAGACCGCGAAATCGATGCCGTCCTTGACCATCTGGCAGAGGTGATCGAGCGTGACATAGCTGCTGGTCGCCGTGTTGTAGAGACGGCGGTTGGCATATTTCTTGATCGTGATTGGCGCATTGTCGCCGGCTTTTCCCGCGTCGGCCAAAGTCACCGCCTTTTCTTTACAGTTTTTCTATCGCTACTTAGCTAACCTACCACCGGCCCGACGGACCTTGTCCAACTTTTTTTGCGGTGCATCGGTGTTACGCGGCATTGCAGCAACGGCGACTCCCTTACTGCGGGCCGGACGTCCACCTTTCTGGCAGGGCAGAGGTCGGCTGGTTATACTGCGGCGCGATGACGGACCGAGCTGATCTCGAGGCGCTGGCACGCCGCTATCTCGATCTGTGGCAGGATCAGATGAGCGCCCTCGCCGGAGATCCGGCGTTCGTTCGCGCGATGGACACCTTGATCGCTGCCACCGGGTTGACGGTGCCGGCCGGGGCGACGGCCTGGTCGATGTGGCCGGAGATGATGAAACTGATGATCGCCGCGGCGGATCAGCCGGCGCCCCGGAGCGGAGAGACGGTCGACAGGCATGACAGCGCAGAGCCGCAAGCATCCGCCGCCGCGCCAGGGGCCCCGTCCCTTGCCGCTTCATTTGGCGACCGCGCAGTTGACGTGGCTGAGCTCGCTCGCCGCCTTGCCGCGCTTGAGAGACGGGTCGCTGCCTTGGAGTCCGGCACTGGCCGAAGCCGGAGCCGCCCTCAGCCGAAGCCTCGCCGGCGTCGATCCTGACGAGTTTTCGGGGGCGGTCCAGGCCGAGGTATGCCGGCGGCAGTCGGCCCTGCTGGCCGGAATCGCTGGCTACCGGGCTCACCCCTACAGGCGGGAGGCGCGCACGCGCCCGATCGCTTGGCAGAGAGGCAGCACGCGGCTGGTGGACTACCGCTCCGACCCGACGGGTCGGGCGGGAGGCGCCCGCCCTCTCATCGTGATCCCTTCCCTGATCAACCGGGCCTATATCCTCGATCTAACGCCGCGCACGAGCCTGATGGGATGGCTCGCGAGCCAGGGCTTCGACCCCTTTCTCGTCGATTGGGACCATCCTGGTTCCGCCGAGCGCGGCTTCGGGCTGAGCGACTACGTCAGCGACCGCCTGATTCCCTGCCTGGAGCAGGTTTCCGAGCGCACCGGCGCGCGCCCGGCGATCATCGGCTACTGCATGGGCGGTCTGCTGGCGCTGGCGTTGGCGCAGAAGCGTCCTGATGTGACCGGCTTGGCCCTGCTCGCAACGCCGTGGGACTTTCACGCCGGTTACGGCGCGCAGGCGCGCCTGGCGGCAACCGGCTTGGCGTCCTTCGGTCCGCTGCTCGACCAACTGGGAGTCCTGCCGGTCGATGTGATCCAGGCCTTCTTCGCCGCCCTGGATCCGCAAGGCGTTAGCAGGAAGTTCATCGACTTCGCCGGCCTCGACCAGGGGAGCGAAAAGGCGCGGAACTTCGTGGCCCTGGAGGATTGGCTGAACGACGGGGTGCCCCTGGTGGCGCCGGTCGCGCAGGAGTGCCTGGCCGGCTGGTACGGCCGGAACACCACGGCCACGGGCGGCTGGCTGGTGGATGGCGAGGCGGTAGATCCGCGTCGGCTCTCCGTACCCGCCCTCTGCCTCGTGCCGGCGCAGGACCGTATCGTTCCGCCGGCTTCGGCCGAAGCGCTTGCGGCGGCGCTGCCTGAGGTCGAAGTGTTGCGCCCGGCCGTGGGCCACATCGGCATGATCGTGAGCAATGCGGCGCGCAAGCGCGTCTGGCGGCCGCTCGGGACCTGGCTCGAAGACCGCTTCCGAACCTGAGTCGCGCCCGACCTTGGCGGGCCCTAGGGCCGCTCTTGCTTCGCCGAACCGGCTCGTGCGAGCATAATCCCCTTGTGCCCCAAGCGGCGGGGGGCCTATAACTGTCGCATTGTGCACTGCAGCAAAACGCGGTTCGGCGGCAAACTCCGGCACGCTGGCTGGAAGCGGCACGACCTCAAAACGGGAGAAAACTGGCGATGACGGAAGTGGTAATTGCCGGGGCCGCACGGACCCCGGTCGGAGCGTTCAATGGGGGACTCTCGAGCGTTCCGGCATCTTATCTGGGCACTGTTGCGATCACCGAGGCCATGAAACGGGCCAATGTCGAAGGAGCCGATGTCGACGAAGCCATTCTCGGCCAGATCCTGACCGCCGGCACCGGGCAGAACCCGGCCCGCCAGGCGGCCATGGGGGCGGGCATTCCTTTCGAGAAGACGGCTTACCAGATCAATCAGCTCTGCGGCTCGGGCCTGCGCACTGTCGCCCTTGGCTATCAGGCGATTCGCCTCGGCGACTCCAAAATCGTGGTGGCTGGCGGCCAGGAATCCATGAGCCAGTCGCCCCATGTCGCCCATCTGCGCAACGGGACCAAGATGGGCGATCTCAAGATGGTCGACACCATGCTTAGGGACGGTCTGTTTGACGCCTTCCACGGCTACCACATGGGCAATACCGCCGAGAACGTGGCGCGTAAGTGGCAGCTGACCCGCGAGGAGCAGGACGCCTTCGCCGCCGCGTCGCAGCAGAAGGCCGAAGCGGCCCAGAAGGCCGGCAAGTTCACCGATGAGATCGTGCCCGTGACCATCAAGACCCGCAAGGGCGAGACCATGGTCGAGACCGACGAGCATCCCAAGCACGGCACCACCGCGGAGTCGCTCTCCAGCCTGCGTGCCGCCTTCGACAAGGAAGGCACCGTCACCGCCGGCAACGCCAGCGGGATCAACGACGGCGCCGCGGCGGTCGTTCTCATGTCGGCGGAGGAAGCCAACAAGCGGGGCGTTCAGCCGCTCGCGCGGATCGTCTCTTGGGCGACCTGCGGCGTCGATCCGGCGATCATGGGCACGGGGCCGATCCCGGCCAGCCGCAAGGCGCTGGAGCAGGCCGGCTGGTCGGTCGATGACCTCGACCTGATCGAGGCCAACGAGGCCTTCGCCGCCCAGGCTCTGGCGGTCAACAAGGACCTGGGCTGGGATACCGGCAAGGTTAACGTCAACGGCGGCGCCATTGCTCTCGGCCACCCGATCGGCGCATCGGGCGCCCGCGTGCTGGTCACGCTGCTGCACGAGATGGCCCGGCAGGACGCCAAGAAGGGCCTGGCCACGCTGTGCATCGGCGGCGGCATGGGTATTGCCCTCTGCGTCGAGCGCTGACCGGGTCGCTCTCGCGTGATCGGCGGGCCGAAGGTTAACGGTCGGCCGCAATAAAAAGAGCTTGAGTGTGATCAAGGCCCTAACGGGTCTTGATCACGCTATAGTATAGTCGTGGCGTCATGTACGGCACGGCAAGCAAAAGAGATAGCAAGGGAAGGGAAGGCCATGGCGCGAGTTGCGCTCGTAACGGGGGGAACCCGTGGTATCGGTGCCGCCATCTCGGTGGCGCTGAAGGAGGCTGGGTATACTGTCGCGGCCAGCTACGGCGGCAACGATGAGGCGGCCAATCGATTCAAGGACGAGACGGGCATCTCGGTCTACAAGTGGGACGTCTCCGACTTCGGTGCCTGCGCCGCCGGCGTCTCCGACGTGGAGGCAGGTCTGGGGCCGGTCGACGTGCTGGTCAACAACGCCGGCATCACCCGGGACGGGACCCTGCACAAGATGTCGCCCGAGAACTGGCAGGCGGTGATCTCGACCAACCTGGACTCGGTCTTCAACATGTCCCGGGCGGTGATCGAAGGTATGCGCAGCCGGGGTTTCGGCCGGATCATCTCGATCTCCTCGGTCAACGGGCAGAAGGGCCAGTTCGGCCAGGCCAACTATTCGGCCGCCAAGGCCGGCCTGGTTGGCTTCACCAAGGCCGTCGCCCAGGAGAACGCGGGCAAGGGCATCACGGTCAACGTGGTGTCGCCGGGCTACATCGGCACCGAGATGGTGCGCGCCGTGCCGGAGGAGGTCCTCAAGAGCAGGATCCTGCCGCTGATCCCGGTCGGACGTCTCGGGGAGCCGGAAGAGGTCGCCCGTTGCGTCGCCTTCCTGGCGAGCGACGATGCCGGCTTCATCACGGGTTCGACGATCTCGGTGAACGGCGGTCAGTACCTGGCCTAGAGCAGATCCTGGTTTGATGGAATCGCCAAGGGCGGTTCTTCAAACCGAGTGAAACTGCTCTAAGACGATGATCTAGAGCGGATCATAATTTGACGGAGGCGCTTCGCGGTTCCGGCAAAAGAGTTCCGTGCGAAGTCAAGTTGTTGGAGCAGACCCGACCCGGGTTCGGTGGAGTCGTCAAGGACGATCCATCGACCCGGCGGCTCCGCTCGAGTCTTACGGTGTCGGGCGTGGGGAAACGTCGCGCCGACCCCTTCCGGTCAGAAGTTGTAGCGGAATCCTATCAAGCCGCTGTGGGCCGAATAGCCCTCGGCGTCCTCGCTGCCTTCGTCCGGGCCGGAACTGAGGCCGAGGTTCTCGGCGGCGAAGAAGCGGTACCCCAAGAAGATCTCGACCGGGTCGTCGGGTTGGTACGAGAGGCCGAGCATTCCCTGGTAGGC
The DNA here is from genome assembly GCA_030064845.1 of Kiloniellales bacterium. Lineage (NCBI taxonomy): Bacteria > Pseudomonadati > Pseudomonadota > Alphaproteobacteria > Rhodospirillales > Kiloniellales bacterium. The sequence goes on along the minus strand of JASJEC010000010.1, from coordinate 29,072 downwards.
GATGTGTGCCTCGTCGTCCTGGTACCAGGGATCGTCCAAGCCGGCCGCGCCTGCAGACACCCCGCCGCCCTCTCCCGGCAGGCGCGCGAGCCCCAGGCCCGCGCCGGCGAAGAGGCGCCACCGCGGCGAGACGCTGTAGTCGTAGTAGCCATTAGCCATGAGGGCGCTCGACCCGGCCTCGGGGCCGATCACGTCCGTCAGGGGGAAGAGGTCGTCGGAGGCCTGCCAACCTACCCCGTCCGCCAGCTCCGCGCCCGAGAGAATCTGGCCTTCGGCCCGAAAACCGCTCCAGCTGAAATCCAGGGGATCGACCAGGTCACTGTCCTCCGGGGACGGCTCGTCAAGGGCCGGCGGCTCTTGCGGCACGCCCTGATCGAAGTTGCCGATGACGTACCAGCTGTCCTGAGCCCCGGCCTGGCTTGGCCAGACGGCCAGGGCTCCAAGCACCGGCAACACCAGGCTGAGCGGGGTCGGTTCGTGATGGTATGCGGCGGTCGGCAAGGTTCTATTACGGCTCCGGTCGCCGGTGCCTTCGCGTCCGCGGAGAAGATCAAGTGCCGTTGCGCGATGACCACCGGCAATGCTCAATCCCAGATGCTATCGGGCAGAGTGTTAAATTTGGTTAACGCGGCGGTGGCCGGCGGCGCTTCCGCTGTGTCAGTCCGGTGTCAATTCTCACCTCGCGGGTCGGCGCGGGCATTGTCTTGCCGTTCGCCGTAACCTCGCCAAGATGTCCTGCCGCCTCACCCGGCGGAAACGGCCGCGGCTGGACGTGAAGGGGAAGGCCCGATGAGAAGCGACTATCCGAACCGTCCCTTGGTCGGCGTCGGGGTGGTGGTGTTCAAAGACGACCGTGTGCTGCTGATCCGCCGGGGCAAGCCGCCGCGCGCGGGGGTCTGGTCGCTGCCGGGCGGCCGGCAGCGGCTGGGCGAGCGGGTGCGCGAAACCGCGGTCAGAGAGGTCGCCGAAGAGTGCGGCATCGAGATCGAGGTGACGGCCCTGCTCGACGTGCTGGATTCCATGACCCGCGACGACCAGGGTGTGCTCGCCTACCACTACACCCTGGTGGATTTCCTGGCCGAGTGGCGCCACGGGGAAGCTCGCGCCGGAGGTGACGCCGCCGAGGTCGCCTGGGCCTCCCCGGCGGACCTGGATCATTTCGATCTATGGCGCGAAACGCTGCGCATCATCCGCCTGGGGGCCGAGCAGCGAAACTAGCGGGCACTCAGTCGGGCGGCATGGTCGCCTTCATGGAGGGGCGCTCGGCGAAGTCAGCGTACCAGGCGGCCAGCCGCGGCCGACCCTCGCGCCAGGCATCCTCGGCGAAGCGGAAGTCGAGATAGCCCAGGGCGCAGGCGACCGCGATCTGGGCCAGATTGACCGGCCCGGTGAGCGGCGCGCCGTCGGCCTGGCGCTCCAGGGTGTCCAGCGCCTTGGCGATCTTGCTCTGCTGGCGTCCCAGCCAGTCGTCCCAGCGCAGCTCGGCGGGACGCATCTTGATCTCGATGATCCGGGCGACCGCGCTATCCATGATGCCGTCGGCCAGCGCCGCCGTATTGAGGACCTGCCAGCGCGTTGTCCCGGCATCTGGGATCAGGGGCGCGCCGCCGTGCAGGGAATCGAGATGCTCGCAGATCAGCGGGGAGTCGCAGAGGACCGTACCCTCGTCGGTGGTCAGCGCCGGGACCTTGCCGAGGGGGTTGTCGTCCTGGATGTCGGTCGCCGGATCCCAGACGTTGGTTGCCACCCGCTCGATGCGGCCGTCGAGACCTGTCTCGAGCGCCATGACCGCGACCTTTCGGACATAGGGGCTGGTCGGCGCGTAGCGCAGTTTCATGGTTGCCTCCCGATGTTTCCTGCCAAGCCTCCGGCGGTCGCCGGGCGGCGCACGTTAACACTCCGGGCGGGCCGGGCAAGGGCGCCTTTCGCCGGGCCGCCCGGCCTGCTAAGATCGGTCTCATCATGTGGCACGATGTCGTTGATCTCAGGGACTTTTACGAAACCCAGCTGGGCGAGGTCGCGCGCCAGACGATCCGCCGCGCGGTGCGCAACCTCTGGCCCGACCTGCACGGGCAGTCGCTGCTCGGTCTAGGCTACGCGACCCCCTATCTGCGCCAGTTCCGCGCCGAGGCCGCCCCGCTCCTGGCCTGCATGCCGGCGGCCCAGGGCGTGCTGCACTGGCCGCCGGAGGGACCCAACACCGTCGCGCTCGCCGACGAGTTCGAGCTCCCGCTGCCCGACTACTCGATCGACCGGGTTCTCCTGGTCCACGCCTTCGAGAGCACCGAGAACCTGCGGGCCATGTTGCACGAGGTCTGGCGGGTCCTGACAGGGGACGGCCGGGTCCTGATCGTCGTGCCCAACCGGCGCGGCCTCTGGACCCGCTTCGAGCGGACCCCCTTCGGCTGGGGCCATCCCTTTAGCCGGGCCCAGCTGTCGAGGCTTCTGCGGGACAACCTCTTCACGCCGGCGCGCACCGAGCGGGCGCTCTACATCCCGCCGGTCAGATCGCGGACGCTGTTGCGCTCCGCGATGGCGTGGGAGCGTCTCGGCCAGCGCTGGTTCCCGACCTTTTCCGGGGTCCTCATGATCGAGGCGAGCAAGCAGCTCTACGCGCCCACCGCGGTGCGGGAACGGGCCCGGCGGCGACGGCCCGTGGTGGTCGCCTTTCCCCAGGTCGCGCGCCGCCTGTCGCGCAGCGACGAGAGCTAGCCGCTACGTCCCACCCACTTTACGGGTCTGCGTGGCGCCCTCCTGCCGACAGGCCGGTAAAGCCGTGCAGCGCGCTGCTGACGCGTCGAAATGCGGGCGCTGACAGGGGCTGGAAGTCTTTGCTTTTGCCCCGCCGCCGGACTATTTCTTGCGCCCGCCACAACGCTTTTGGGCCATTCAGGCCAATCCGGCGAGGAGAAGGAATTTCCATGCCGCTTGCCGCGAGACCGGGCATCGAGCAGATCAAGGCCTACGTCGGGGGCGAATCCGGGCTGGCCGGCGCCGACCGGGTCATCCGGCTGGCCTCCAACGAGAACCCGCTGGGGCCGAGCCCCGCCGCCGTCGACGCCTACCGGGCGATCGCGCAGGATCTCCACCGCTATCCGGACGGCGGCAGCGTCGAGCTGCGCGAGACGCTGCAGCAGGTTCATGGTCTGGACGCGGCGCAGATCGTCTGCGGTTCCGGCTCCGACGAGCTGATCGCCCTGCTGGTGCGGCTCTACGCCGGGCCGGGCGACGAGGTGCTGTACAGCGCCCACGGCTTTCTCATGTACGCCATCGCCGCCAAGGGCGTCGGCGCGACGCCGGTCTCGGCGCCGGAGAGCAACCTGACGGCCGATGTCGACGCGCTCCTGGAACGGGTAAGCGAGCGCACCCGGCTGGTCTTCCTTGCCAACCCCAACAACCCCACGGGCAGCTACCTGCCGACCGCGGAATTGGCGCGCTTGCGGGCAGGCCTGCCGGACAACGTGCTGCTGGTCATCGACGCCGCCTACGCCGAGTACGTGAGCGCGTCCGACTACGACGACGGGGCCGGCCTGGTCGCCGCGCTCGATAACGTCGTCATGCTGCGCACCTTCTCCAAGATCTACGGGCTGGCCGCCCTGCGCCTCGGCTGGGCCTACTGCCCGCCGGCCGTCGCCGACCTGCTCAACCGCCTGCGCGGCCCCTTCAACGTGACGGCGCCGGCGCAGGCGGCCGGCGTCGCTGCCCTGCGCGACCAGGCCTATGTGCACCGCTGCCGGGACGACAACGCCCGGACCCTGGCGTGGTTCACGGAGCGGGTCCGAGGTCTCGGTCTGGAGGTCGCGCCCAGCGTCGGCAACTTCGTGCTGGCGAGCTTCCCAGAACGGCCCGGCGCCGACGCCAAGGCGGCCGCCGCGCATCTGAGGCGCCGCGGGATCCTGGTCCGCGGCATGGCTGGCTACGGCCTGCCGAGCGCGCTACGCATCTCGATAGGCACCGACGAGGACATGGCGGCGGTGGTGGAGGCCCTGTCGGACCTGGCGTCATGAGCGCGGAACGCACGACGCTCCCGTTTCGCCGGGTTGCGATCCTCGGCATGGGTCTGATTGGCTCGTCCCTTGCCAGGGCCGCGCAGCGTCACGGGCTCGCCGAGTCGATCGTCGGCTGCGCGCGCAGCCCGGAGACCCGCAAGGCGGCGCTCGACTTGGGGCTCGCCGAACGGATGGAAGAATCCGCCGCGGCGAGCGTGACGGGCGCCGACCTGGTCCTGCTGTGCACCCCGATCGGCACCTTCGAGAGCCTGGCCCGGGCCATCGCGCCCGCGCTGGAGCCGGGCGCGATCGTCAGCGACGTCGGCTCGGTCAAGCAGTCGGTGGTTCGCGACGTCGGACCCCATCTGCCCGAGGGGGTTCACCTCGTACCGGGCCATCCGATCGCCGGCACCGAGCAGTCCGGCCCGGAGGCCGGCTTCGCAGAGCTGTTCGAGGACCGCTGGTGCATTCTCACCCCGCCGCCGGGCACCGACACCCGGTCCGTCGAGCGGGTCGCCGACTTCTGGCGGGCCTGCGGCAGCCAGGTCGAGATCATGGAGGCGGGGCATCACGACAAGGTGCTGGCGATCACCTCGCACCTGCCCCACCTCATCGCCTACACCATCGTCGGCACCGCGACCGATCTCGAGGAGGGCGAACGGGCCGAGGTGATCAAGTTCTCGGCCAGCGGCTTCCGCGACTTCACCCGGATCGCCGCCTCCGATCCGGTCATGTGGCGAGATGTCTTCCTGAACAACAGGGACGCCGTGCTGGAGATTCTCCAACGCTTCTCGGAGGACATCACCGCGCTGCAGAGGGCGATCCGCTGGGGCGAGGGCGCGGTTCTGGAGCAGCATTTCACGCGCACGCGCGCGATCCGGCGACGCGTGATCGAGGCGCACCAGGCCGGTACCTTCGATACTAGAGAACCGGAGAAAGCCGGGCGACCGCCAGAGGGCCCAGATAAAGGCGGCCCCGCGTAAGGTTGACCGGCATGGACATGGCGCCGCTCCCCCGGCGCGAGACGCCGACCCCCAGGAGCGCCAGCACCCCGCGCGCCGCCCGCGCCTGCTTGGCCTCGATCAAGCCGGCTTCGGCCAGCAGGTCGACGAGCTGGTCGAGCCCGTGGAAACGCGCACGCAGCTTGCCGCTCGGCCTGAGCTCGGGGTCCAGGGTCAGGGTGCCGCGTCCCTCGGCGTAGAGCGGGCCCCAGGTCAGGACCAGCCGGTGGACCTGGACCAGTCCGCCGGCGTCCCGCCAGGCAGCCAGCGCCGCGGCGCGATCCTCCGCTCGGCCGCCGGCCTCGAGGCGGCCCTTGAGCGTGGCGTCGATCTCTAGGCGTTCGATCTCCTGGCCGAGCACCGCCTCGACCCGGTCAGGCAGGACCAGGCCGCCCAGGTCGATCCGGAAATCAAGGCTCTCGGGCTGTTCTCCGTCGCCCTGGCGCAGCGGGCCGAGGATCGCCGAGAGGCGCTCGGCGCTGACTTCGGTGGGCGGCAGCGCGCCTTCGGACAGCTCCGCCTGCAGGGACCCGGTCTCCAGGAAGATCCGCTCGAGGCCGCCATGGGGCTGCAGGGTGACCTGCGAGCGCCCGCTCGAGAGCGCGAGCTCGGCCGAACGGGCCTCGGGCCCGGCCTCGTCGAAGCGGTGCCGTCCGGTCAGGTCGATCTCGAATTCGAAGGGTTTCCAGGGATCGGCGCTGGCCGCGAGGGAGGTCCCGCTGTAGCGCCAGCCGGCCGGCGCCGCGATACGCGGCGCGGCGAAGACCGTGCGGGCCCGGCCGGGAAATCCGCCGATCTCGGGCCGGCCGAATTCGATGGCGTAGCCCCGCGCCTCCTGCTCGGTTTGCCATTCGGCGATCGCCTGCGCCGCCCGGCCCGCCGCCCAGAACCAGTAGCCGGCGTAGGTCGCGGCGAGCAGGACTCCGAGCAGGGCCGCGGCGGCGAGCAGCCGGCGGCCCCAGCGGCGCACGGCGCCGGGCCGGTCGGCTTGCCCCGCGGCGTCGCCGGCCGTCATAATGCGCGGCCCAAGCGAAGATCAGTGTCCCGTTCCGAGAACCCATGTCCAAGTCCGCCGTGGAGCCGGCCAAGAGCCAAGGCGAGGTCGCCGGACGGGCCCGCCTCGTGCTGCCTCAGGGCCGGGATTTCTGGGTCTTCGGCTACGGCTCCTTGATGTGGCATCCGGGTTTCCCCCACATCGAGGTAAGGGTCGCCCGTCTCAGCGGCTATCACCGCCGCTTCTGCGTCTATTCCCACCGCTACCGCGGCACGCGGGAACGGCCGGGCCTGGTCCTCGGCCTCGACCGGGGCGGCTCCTGCCGCGGCCTGGTCTACCGGGTCCCCGCGGCGGAAGGCGAGGCCGCCATGGCCTACCTCTACGAACGCGAGATGGTGACCGGCGTCTACATGCCAACTTGGCTCACGGTCGCCACCGAAGCGGGCGCGCTCAGCGCCGCCGGGTTCGTCGTCGACCGCGCCCACGGTCAGTACACGGGACGGCTCAGCCTGGATGAGACCGCGTCCCTGATCGTCCAAGGCCGGGGCGAGAGAGGAACCTGCGGCGAGTACCTGGCGAAGACGGTCGGGCATCTGGAAGGTCTCGGTTTGGGGGCGGGTTCGCTGAAACGCCTGTTGAAGCTGGTCGACGCGCGCCGCTCCGGGCGGTAACCGCTTGGCGGGTCACTGGCACTTGGAGTAGCCGCAGGACGTGCAGAGGTCGCAGCCTTCCTGGTGGATAAGGCTCGCCGCGCCGCACTTGGGGCACTGGCGCACAAGCGACCCCGGCGCCTCGGCGCCGCCCGCCCGAAGGCGCAGCGCCTGCCTCTCCTCGTCCGGGCGATCCTCGGGGCGCGGCAGAAAGCCGATATCCATCATGTGGCGTTCCAGCACCTCGCCGATCGCGGCCAGCAGGGAGGGAACGTAGCGCCCGTGCATCCAGGCGCCGCCGCGCGGATCGAACACCGCCTTGAGCTCCTCGACCACGAAAGAAAGGTCACCGCCGCGCCGGAACACGGCCGAGATCATCCTGGTCAGCGCGACGGTCCAGGCATAGTGCTCCATGTTCTTGGAATTGATGAAGACCTCGAAGGGCCGGCGCCGGCCGTCGGTCATCACGTCGTTGACAGTGATGTAGATCGCGTGGTCGCTCTCCGGCCAGCGTAGCTTGTAGGTGCGGCCGGGCAGGGCCTCGGGCCGATCGAGCGGCTTGGCCATGTAGACCACGGCCCCTTCCTTCTCGACTTCCGCCGCTCGGCCGGTCGTCGCCACCGGCCCGGCCGCCGGCTCCTCAGGCGGCTCGGCGTCGGCGGCGACCAGGACCGCGCCCGTCACTGGGTTCGGCCGGTAGGTCGTGCAGCCCTTGCAGCCCAGCTCGTAGGCCCGGGCGTAGACGTCCTTGAAGGCCTCGAAGGAGATGTCGGCCGGCAGGTTGATCGTCTTGGAGACGGCGCTGTCGATCTTGCGCTGCACCGCGGCCTGCATCACGAGGTGTTCCTCCGGCGTCAGGGCCTGGGCGTCGACGAAGGCGTCGGTGAGCGGCGCGTCCGCGCCCTTGACTTGGCGGTAGAGCCGGTAGGCGTAGTCGCTGACATCCTCCTCGAGATGGGTGCCGTCGGCCTGCAGCACGCGGCGCCGGTGCCTGAAGCTGAACACCGGCTCGAGGCCGGACGAGAGGTTGTCCGCCAGCAGCGACGTGGTGCCGGTCGGCGCAACGGTGTTGACCAGAGCGTTGCGCATGCCGTGCTCGGCGATCAGCGCCCGCGTCTCGGCGTCGAGCGCCGCGACGGTCTCGCCCTCCAGATACTTGTCCCGGTCGAACAGGGGGAAGGCGCCCTTCTCGCGGGCCAGCGCCGCCGATGCGCGGTAGCTGGCGCGACGCAGCGCCTCGAGCCAGCTCTCGGTCGCGGCCACCGCCTCCGGGCTGCCGTAGCGCAGACCGCACATGATCAGGGCGTCCGCCAGGCCCGTGATGCCGAGGCCGATCCGGCGCTTGTCGCGCGCCTCTTTCTTCTGCTGAGGCAGGGGAAAGCGCGAGGCATCGATGGCGTTGTCCAGCATCCGGACGGCGACCGGCACCAGCTGCTCGAGACGGCCGAAGTCGAGCGCCGCGTCGGCCTCGAAGGGCCGCTCGACCAGCGCCGCCAGGTTGACCGCGCCGAGCAGGCAGGCACCGTAGGCGGGTAGCGGCTGCTCGGAGCAGGGGTTGGTGGCGAAGATCTCCTCGCAGTAGCTGAGATTGTTCCGCCGGTTGACCTGATCGATGAAGATCACGCCCGGTTCGGCGTAGTCGTAGGTCGCGCGCATGATGCGGTCCCAGAGGTCGCGCGCGCGCACGACCCGGTCCACCCGATCGCCGAAGCGCAGTTCCCAGGGCCCGTCGTTGCTGACTGCCGCCATGAAGGCGTCGGTCACCAGGACCGAGAGGTTGAACATGGTCAGGCGACCGGACTGCTGCTTGGCCTCGATGAAGGCCTCGATATCCGGGTGGTCGCAGCGCAGGGTCGCCATCATGGCGCCGCGCCGGGCGCCGGCGCTCATGATGGTCCGGCACATGGCGTCCCAGACGTCCATGAAGCTGAGTGGGCCGGAGGCGTCGGCGCCTACGCCGCTGACCGGCGCGCCGGCCGGCCTCAGGGACGAGAAGTCGTAGCCGATGCCGCCGCCCTGCTGCAGCGTCAGCGCCGCTTCTCTCAGGTGCGCGAAGATCCCGCCCATGTCGTCCGGGATCCGGCCCATGACGAAGCAGTTGAACAGCGTGACCTTGCGCCTGGTTCCGGCGCCCGCCAGGATGCGCCCCGCCGGGATGAACTGAAAGCCTTGCAGGGCCTTGAAGAAGCTGCCAGTCCAGGCTTTCGGGTCGTCCTCGGGTGCCGCCAGGGCCTTGGCGACCCGCCGCCAGGTATGCTCGATCGTTTTGTCCACAGGCTCGCCCGCCTCGTTCTTGAGGCGGTACTTCATGTCCCAAATGCGTTGAGCCAGGGGCGAAAGGTCGGTCATGGTCATAGGTCCTTCGCGCTGATCGCGATCAAGCCGGCGACAGCTAAACTAACTATATAGAACTAAAGCAGAATATTCGACACTCGCCGGCCGCTAATTCGTGCCCGCCGCGGCAACCGTAGCAGCGGCCCGGTCGCGGCGTGAGAAGCGCGGTCAGGGGCCCGGGTACGGTTCCAAAAAGCCTTGAATCCTCAATAGTGTACGTATGATCACTCCACAGCTTTATCCACAAGTTTCGGCGCTGTTCCGGTCCCCTCCGGCCTCCGCGATAAGACGCTCGCTGTTCGCCTCGATCACCTCCTTCAGCCGGTCGAGGAACTCCCGGCGGGGCAGTCCCGGGGGCATGCTCGGCAGCACCTCGAGCAGGATCCGCCCGGGCCGCTTGACGAACTTCCGGCGGCCCCAGAACAGACCCGAATTGAGGGCGACCGGGACCACGGGGACGTCGAGGGCGCGATACAAGGCGGCCACGCCTGGATGGTAGGGCCGGTGGTCGCCCGGCGCGGTGCGGGTACCCTCGGGAAAGATGACGATCGACCGGCCCGCCGCGAGCCGGTCCTCGGCGTCGGCGATCAGACCCTTGAGCGCTCGCGGCCCGCCGGCCCGGTCGATGGCGATCATCTGGGCGTGCGCCAGGGCCCGGCCGAACAGCGGGATGCGCAGCAGCTCCTGCTTCAGCACGTAGCAGGGCGCGTCGAAGACGAAGAGAAAGATCAGCGTGTCCCAGGCGGACTGATGCTTGGAGGCGATGATGCAGGGTCCCGGCGGCAGCCTTTCCAGGCCGAGCAGCCGGTGATCGATGCCGCAGAACAGCTTGAGCAGGCCGAACACGCTCCCGATCCAGAAGCGGCCCAGGGTGAAGACCGCATGGGGCCGGCAGAACGCGACCACCCAGGGAACCGTGATTATCGCCAGGAACACGGTCCAGACCCAGAAGCAGACATTGAAGGCGAGCGAACGCAGGACTTTCATGTGCCGGGCGCCGTGAGCCAGGTCCGCGCCACCGCGATCAGATACTTGCTGTACTCCGAGATCAGCAGATAGGCGCTGCCCGGCCAGAGCCACCAGTTCTCCTGCTTGAAGGTCTGCGGAAACACCGGGTGCGGCACGATCACCGCTTCGGGCATGGCGTGGCGGAACTCGAGCAGGCTGCGCGGCATGTGGTAGCTGGCGGTCACCAGGCGCAGCGACCGGAACCCCTGCTGCTCCATCCAGGCGGCCGTCTCGACCGCGTTGCCGCGGGTATTGTCAGCCTCGTGGCCCAGCGTGACGCAGCAGGAGAACTCCTCCGGCGACTGTTGGCGCACGCGAAACAGCTCGGTGATATCGACGCCGCGGTAGACGCCCGAAATGAAGAGCTTGCGCGCTTTCTCCTCGGTCAGCAGGTCGAGCCCCTGGGTGAGCCGCTCGCTACCCCCGGTCAGCACGACGATGGCGTCGGTGCCGCGTTCGAGGTCGGCGACCCCCGTCGGCAGGGCGGCGGCGTAGCGGACCAGCCCGGTAATCCAGGCCACGGCCAGCAGCGCTATCACGCCCCCGCCGATGTAGAGCGATGAGCGACGGCGCTTCCGGGTGAAGTTGCGCAAGAGTCCGACCCGTGTCAGGGCAGCTTCGCGAGGGTGCCGAGCACCGTCAGGCGAGCGGTCATCCTGGCTGCCAGCGCGGTGACCAACGGCAGCACCAGCAAGATGCCCCATTCCGGGGCCGAGAGGGAATAGACCGGCAGGCTGACCGCCTCCAGACGGTCGGAAAGCAGGCCCAGCGGCAGAATCGTGGCGCCGGCCAGGATCAGGCCAATGATGCCGCCGCGCAGCCCGAGCCGCATGGCGTGGCGCTGGAACTGGGCGGCGATGTAGGAGTCCCGGGCGCCGATGAGATGCAGGATCTCGATCACCGGCCGGTGGATCGACAGGCCCGTGCGGGTCACGAAGACGACCGCGAGCACGGCGGAGACGGCAACCAGGGCGACGATGCCGCCTGCGACCAGCTGGATCATCCGCGCCAGGCGCAGGAGACCGCCCAGCCACTGCTGGTGGTCGTCGACCCGGGTGCCGGGGACGGCGCCTTCGACGCGCCGGCCCAGGGCGGCCATGTCAGGCGGGGCGTCGATGTCGATGGTGACCGCGATCAGGGAGGGGAGCGGCAGGTTCTCGTCGGCCAAGGTCGTTCCGAGCCAGGGTTCCAGCAGCCCGGCCATGCGCTCGGGCCCGTAGGCTTCGCTCGACCGCACGCCCGGTGTTCCCCGAAGCGCGCCCATGACCCGCTCGATCCGTTCGGCGACCTCCTCGGTGCCGGCCTCGGGACCGACTGCGGGTATCTCGATGGTCAGCTCGCTGCTCAAGCCGCGGTCCCAGCGCTGCACCACCTTCTGCATCAGCATGGCGCTGGTCAGCGCCAGGGCCGCCAGATAGACCATGAAGGCGACCAGCCAGGGCAGGAATCGCTCGGAGGAATCCCGTGCGAGCGGCAGGTCGGCGGAAACGCGCGCCATCTAGTCCCGGCTCCCTGCCGTCGCCGCGGCTTCCGGCCGGCTCGGCTTCTCCACCCGGACGGTCCCGTCGCCGAGGCGCAGTATCGGGTGCTTGAACCGTTCGATCAGGTCTCTGCTGTGGGTGGCGATCACCACCGTGGTCCCGATCTTGTTGAGCTCGTCGAAGAGGTAGAGCAGGCGCATGGCGTGCCGGTGGTCGACGTTGCCGGTCGGCTCGTCGGCCAGGATCAGGTTGGGCTGGCCGATCACGGCGCGGGCGATCGCGACCCGCTGCTGCTGTCCGCCGGACAAGGTGGCCGGCAGGCTGTCGGCCGAGTCGCCCAGGCCGACCCAGGCGAGCAGCTCGGCCACGTGCTCGCGAATCTTGTCTTCGCGACGGCCGGCGATCCTGAGCGGCAGGGCGACGTTCTCCGCCACGCTCAGATGAGTCAGCAGCCGGAAGTCCTGAAACACGACGCCGATCTGCCGACGGAACAGCGCCCGCTCGTCACGGGTCAGGCTGGTCGAATCCCGCCCGAACAGCGTCATGCGGCCATCCGCCGGGTTGTTCGCGAGGAACATGGTTCGTAGCAGGGACGACTTGCCCGAGCCGCTCGGCCCGACCACGAAGTGGAACGATCCCGGGCGCAGGTGGAAAGACATGCCGCTCAGGATGTCGGGGCCGTTTCCGTATCTGATGGCGACATCCTCGAAACGAACCAAGGGCGTGTCGTCCTTTCGATCAGGCGGGTCGGTGAGGCTGGCGCGAGAAAGAAATAGTCCCGCGACCGGCGTAAAGCAACGACGGCGTCGGGTCCGGGCGGCTCCTTGCCTTGACGAATAGGCACCCCTATAAGGGGAATACTCACCCATTCCGACGCCTGTTGCCGCGGCGAGTCATGATCCTCGAATGCCCTTCCTGTGCGGCTCGGTTCAACGTCGACTCGGATCTCATCGGGACCGAGGGACGGACCGTCCGATGCGGCAGCTGCGGCCACTCCTGGCATCAGACGGCCGAGCAGCTGGATATCGGCCTCGAAATCGTGGTCGAGGAAGCGGAGGCCGGCGTCTCCGGCGCGTCCCTCGATATCAAGGAGGACGATATCGAGGCGCGGCTCAGCGAAACCCGCAGGCGCACCAAGGCGCGCAACGCCGCGGCGACGGTGCGGGAGAAGCCCGGTTCGAAAGGATTGCCGGTCGGCTGGCTGCTCCTGCTCCTGGTGGTCGGCGGCGTCGCAGCGGGCGGCGTCCTGGGACGCACCCAGATCATCGCCATGGCCCCGGCCACGTCCAAGGTCTACGAGATGGTGGGCCTGGAGACGGCGGTGGGCGCCGGCCTGGAGATGAAGGAGGTAACCTCGACCCGCACGGTGATCGACGGGATCTCTACTCTTCTAATTCGGGGCGTGATCGTAAACGCGACCGGGGAGGAGCTGGCGATCCCCCGCATGCAGGCGCGGCTGGTCGATGCGGCCGGGGTCGAACTGGCGTCCTGGGAGTTCGATGCCAACGCGCCGAACCTGCCGCCCGGCGGCTTCACCAACTTCGAGACGAAGACGCAGGATCCGCCGCCTCAGGGCAACGTGAAGCTGGCGTTCATCAAATAGGTGCCGGTTTCCACCCCTAGAGCAGATCGCGGTCAAATGGAATCGCCTGAGGCGATCCATTTGCCGCGTGAATCTGCTCTAAACTTATGACGTAAAGCGGCTTCACGCATTCAAACGGGATCAGGAACTTATCCCGTTTGAATGCGATCCGCTCTGGGTCCCGAGCGGCCTGAAGCTTAACAAAGCATTAACCGGTATTTCCTACCCTCGTCGGCGTCCAAATCGAGCCGCTTCGGCCTGTCACAAGGGAAACAGTCGCCGCCGATGGCAAAAATCCTGATTGCCGAAGACGATCTCGCGGTCCAGAACTTCGTCGCCCGGGCCTTGACGCACCGGGGACACGAGGTCGCCGCGGTGGCCGACGGCACGCAAGCGCTCGAAGCGCTGGAAAAGAAGCACTTCGAGCTGCTCATCACGGACATCGTCATGCCCGGACTTGACGGGATCGGTCTCGCCCTCAGGGTCGCGCGGGAGTATCCCCAGCTGCCGGTTCTCCTGATGAGCGGCTACTCGGCGGAGCGGCAGCGTGCCCATAACCTCGACCAGCTGATCTGCCGCGTGGTTTCCAAGCCTTTCACGCTCAAGGCGATCTGCGACGCCGCCGAGGAAACGCTAACCGAAGAGGGCTTCGGCGACCGCCTGGACGCCTGAGCCCAGCCCGGTGCGGCGGGCTCAGAACTGCTGCAGCAGGCGGTCGATGTAGTCGAGCTCCAGGGTGGGACGGCCCGTTTCGCCGCGCCGCTTGCGCAGCTCTTTGAGGATGCTCCGCGCCCTCTGCAACTCCATCTCGTCGGGAATTTCGACGCCCTCGATCTGGTCGAGGCCGTTCTGGCCCCGGTTGCGGCCGAGCGGGTCGAAGCTGCTGCCCGGCTCCGCGCCAACCGGGCCGTTGCCGCGCTGGGCCTGGCTCTGGCCCATGCGTTCCATGAAGCTGTCGGCCATCGACTGCATGCCCTGTTGGAGCTGGTCGAGGGCGCGGCTCTGCGGATCGATGGCGCCGAGGGGTTGGTCTTGGTTGAGCGCGTCGCGCGCGTCGCGCATCGCCTGCTCGGCGCGGCCGAAGGGCCGGGGTATGTCGCCCAGCATCTCGCCAAGCTGACGCATCATCTCGCCCAGCTGGCGGCGGATCGCCTCCTGGGACTGGGCGTCGAGCTGATTCTCCGTCGGATTGCCGGCCCCCGTGCGGCCCTCTCCGCTTTCGCCGCCTTCGGGGGGCTGGGTGCCGCGCTGCTGAGACTGTGAACGCTCGTAGCTCCGGTCCAGCAGCTCCTGCTGACGGCGCATGAGCTCTTCCATGTCGCGCATCATCTCCCAGGCGTTCTGGCCCTCCTGGTCCATCATCTGGGCGAAGGGATTGGTGCGCATGTTCTCGAGGATGTTCTGCAGCTGTGACAAGAGGTCGCGCGCCGCGTCGCGCGCCCCGCTGCGGGCCAGCTCGCGGGCCCGTTCCAGCATCTCGCGCAGGGCCTGGCTCTCGATCATCTCGGAGTCCTGGGGCATGGGCTGCGGCTGCTGTGCGCCCTGCGCCAGCTGTTCGCTCATCCGCTCGGCGAGAGCCTCGAGGAAGCGGTCCAGGGCTTCGCGCAGCTCGTCCATGAGCCGCTCGATCTCCTCGTCGGAGGCGCCCTCGGCGAGGGCGCGCATCAGGGCCTCCTGCAGCTCGCGCAGGTCGGCCTCGGCGGTCGCCAGCTCGCCCTCCTCAATGCGCAGCGCGGTGTCCCACAGCAGGGTCTGGACCTGCTCGATCGCCTCGTCGGACTTGTCGAGCATCAGCCTGCTCTCGGCGATCATCATGGCGAGCGCGGCGGTCAGGTCGTGGAAGAAATGCTGGGGCCGGCCGTAGAGCTCGGCCAGGCCGCGGGCGACCGGGAAACGCTTGTCGGGTTCCAGGGTCAGCTGCCGGCGCAGCTCGACCAGGGCGCGGGCCACCGGATGGTTGAAGATGCGCTCCGGCAGAACGGTCCGGACCACATCGCTGCGGCCTTCCTGGGCCAGGGCGTCCAGGGCGACCAATTGGATCTCGACCGCGAGGCCGGCCCAGGGATGGGGCGTCAGGTCGTGGAAAGAGCTGCTCTCGACGTCGCGCAGGTTGCTGGCCGCGAGCGGCAGGTCGAGCACCAGGGGCTCGCCGGTGTCCCGGTCGATCCGGTTGATGACGGCCTGCGCCTTGGTCAGCCCGTAGTCGTCCCGCGCGGTGAGCTCGATGCGCAGGGCGCTGCGCTCGGTCCGGCCGGGCGGCGCCAGGAACTCGATCTCCGGCGCCGCGTCGGGCAGGATTTCGAGCGGCCAGGCCGCCAGCTCCTTGTCGCCGCGGACGATCGCGAGCCGCGTGCCGACGGTCAGCTCCTGGCTGATTTTGTAGACCCCCTCGGCAACCTGCGTGAAAGCCGCGCGGGTCTCGTCGACCGCCAGGCCCGGCGTTCCCCCGGAGCCCTGCACCTGGGCGAGAATGGTGCTGCCGACCGGTGTCGCGATGGTTGCCGGCGCGGCCTGGTCGGTGCCGAGGAACAGCGGCGGCAGCCCGGTGTACGCCGGCGGGTTGATCCAGGCGTCGATTCGGCTGGGCACGGCCGGTCCGGCCGCGGCGACCCCGGGCATCACCGACGCCTGCAGGCGGTCGCGCCACTCCGGGCCGGCGCCCGCGAACGCGATCACCAGCAGCAGGAGCAGGCCGCAGCGCAGCACCAGGGGATCGACCTTGGCCAAAACGGGCCGCGGCGGCCCCGCCCGCAGCCGTCCGATCTCATCCAGCTGGCGCTTGCGGTTGATTTCCCAGAGCCCGGCGGCCGCCCGGTCCCCGGGGCTGGTCGCGAGGCTGTCGTCGAGCGCGGTGAGGGGGCGGTGTGCGAGGCCGCTGTCGATCTCCAGGCGGCGGCGGGCGTGCGCCAGATCGGGCAGCTCCCAGCCGCGGAAGGCCCGCCACAGCGTCCAACCGAAGCCCGCCGCGAAGCCGATCAGGACCAGAAGGTGCAGCCAGGCCGGCAGCTGCGCCGGGATGCCGAGCAGGGCGAAGCTGAGAAAGGCGAGCAGCAGCACGACGACCGGCCAGAATCGAGGTGCCAGCGCTTCCCAGGTCAGGGCCGCGCCGCTCAGGCCGAGCTTGAGCGCCAGGAGCCCCTGGCCTCGGCGGCCGGCGCCGCGGCCGGCGGTCGGCTTGGATGAGGTGGCGATCAGTCTTCCTCCTCTCAAACGGGGCCTCGGGCGATGCCCTCGGTGCCCGCGCCGGCCGGCTCGGCCAGCCAGGTCGGCAGGCGGTCCTCCTCGATCAGCGCCGCCAGGTCCCGTCGCGGCCGGATGACCGCGTGCTCGTGGCCCCTGACCAGGACCTCCGGCGCCGGCGACCGCGCATTATACGTCGAACTCATGACCGCACCATAAGCACCGGTTGAAAAGATCGCGAGCAGGTCGCCCTGCTCGAGAGCCGGCAGATCGCGCTCGCGCGCGAAAGTGTCCGTGGTCTCGCATATGGGGCCGACCACGTCGCATGGCGAGGTCTCGGCGCCGAACGGCGCTTCCTTGACCGGCAGGATGGTGTGCCAGGCCTGATAGAGCATTGGGCGGATCAGGTCGTTCATGGCGGCGTCCATGATGACGTAGCGACGGGCGCTGCCCTCTTTGACGTAGATCACGCGGGACACCAGGATGCCGGCGTTGCCGACCAGCAGGCGGCCGGGCTCGAAGATCAGGTCGGCGCCCAGGCTCCCCGTCGTCTCGCCCACGATCGCGGCGTATTCGCCGAGGTCGGCCGGCGGCTCGCCCTTGTAGGGGATGCCGAGGCCGCCGCCGAGATCGAGTCGGCGCAAGGGGTACCCCGCGGCGCGCAGCTCCCGATAGAGCTCGGCCAGGCGCCCGAAGGCCTCCCGGTAGGGCGAGAGGTCGGTCAGCTGAGAGCCGATATGAACCGCCAGGCCTTCCAGCGAGATGCCGGGCAGGTCGCGCGCCCGCGCGAAGCAGGCCGGCGCCTGGTCGATGTCGATACCGAACTTGTGACCGCTCCGTCCGGTGGAGATGTTGGCGTGGGTGCGGGCGTCGACGTCGGGATTGACCCGGATCGCCACCGGCGCCCGCTTTCCCCGTTGCACGGCGATCTCGTTCAACAGCTCCAGTTCGGGCCAGGACTCGACGTTGATCTGCAGGATGCCGAGATCGAGCGCCAGGCCCAGTTCCCGCGCGGTCTTGCCGACCCCGGCGAAGACGATCTTCTCGGGCGGGATCCCCGCGGCCAGGGCCCGCTTCAGCTCGCCTTCGGAGACCACGTCGGCGCCGCTGCCCAGGGCGGCCAGGGTCCGCACCAGGGCCAGGTTGCCGTTGGCCTTGAGGGAGTAGCAGATCGTTGAGGGCAGGCCCTCCAGCGCTTTCGCGAAGTCCCGGTAGGCGGTCTCCAGCGCGCCCGAGGCGTAGCAGTAGAACGGCGTGCCGACGGACTCGGCGATCGCCGCGATCGGCGTCTCCTCGGCGTGCAGCTGCCCGCCCCGGTATGAAAAGAAGTCCATGGGCTGCTAGATCCCGAAGTTTTCGACTCGTTCGGGCGACCGGGGAAAGGGTGACAGGCGCCGTTCCCTGCGCTCCCGCTTGAGGCGCGGCTCCGGGCTCGGCTGCAGCTTCTCCTCGTCGCCGGCCGGCAGCACCGAGGCCGGTGCCGGGTAGGCCCGCGGGAAGGTGTAAGCGCCGGCCTCGTCCTCCGGCGGGCGCACGTTGCCCTTCTTGCCGCAGGCCCCGAGAAGGACCGCGGCTAGCAGCAGAGCGGCCAGGGCGAACCGGGCCGGGTCGAGCCAGGCGCGCGCGGTCATAGGAAGCGGCTCCGCGCCGCGGCGACGGCCTCGCGGACCCGCTCCGGTGCCGTGCCGCCGAGGCTGGTCCGACTCGCCACGGCCCGATCGACGGTGAGCACGTCGAAAATGCCCGCGGTGATGCGCGGTTCGACCTCCTGCATCGCGGCGAGCTCGAGCTCGCCCAGGCCGCATCCGCGCTGTTCCGCGCGCTTGACGATCTCTCCGGTGACGTGATGGGCGTCGCGGAACGGCAGGCCTAGTTCCCGCACCAGCCAGTCGGCCAGATCCGTCGCCGTGATGTAGCCCGCCGCCGTAGCGGCCCGCATGCGCTCGCCGTTCGCCTGGAGGTCGCCGAGCATGCCGGTCATCACCGCTGTGCAGACGTCGAGGGTGTCGGCGGCGTCGAATACCGGCTCCTTGTCTTCCTGCATGTCCTTGCCGTAGGCGAGTGGCAGGCCCTTGATCACCGTCAAGAGACCGATCAGCGACCCGACCACCCGCCCCGACTTGCCGCGCACCAGCTCGGCGGCGTCCGGGTTCTTCTTCTGCGGCATGATCGAGCTGCCAGTGGTGAAGGCGTCCGACAGGCGGACGAAGGCGAAGCCCTCGGTGCACCAGAGCACCAGTTCCTCGGCCAGGCGCGAGAGGTGAACCGCCAGGATCGCGCCCGCCGCAAGGAACTCCAGCGCGAAATCCCGGTCCGACACGGCGTCGATCGAATTGGCCATGGGACGCGCGAAGCCCAGCGCGGCCGCCGTCGCCTCGCGGTCGATCGGAAAGGCGGTGCCGGCCAGGGCGGCGGCGCCGAGCGGGCACTCGTTGATCCGGGTGCGGCAGTCGGCGAGGCGTCCCCGGTCGCGTCCGAACATCTCGACGTAGGCCATGAGGTGATGGCCGAAGGTGACCGGCTGAGCCGCCTGCAGGTGGGTGTAGCCGGGCATGATCGTGTCGGCGTGGACGCCGGCCTGTTCCAGCAGCGCCGCCTGCAGGTCGCGCAGGCGCCGGTCCAGGCCGTCGACGGCGTCGCGCACCCAGAGGCGGAAGTCGGTCGCGACCTGATCGTTGCGCGAACGGGCGGTATGCAGCCGGCCGCCGGCGTCGCCGATCAGCGCCTTGAGCCGCGCCTCGACATTCATATGGATGTCTTCCAGCGCCGGGTCGAAGGGGAAGCCGCCGGCCTCGATCTCCGCCTCGACCCGGGCCAGGCCCTCGGCGATGGCCTCGCCGTCTTCGGGCGGGATGATGCCGCGGTCCGCCAGCATCGCGGCGTGGGCGCGGGACGCGCGGATGTCCTGCGCGTAGAGCCGGCGGTCGAAGGCGATCGAGGCGTTGATCTGCTCCATCACCTCGGCCGGGCCGACGGTGAAGCGGCCGCCCCACATGACGTTCGCTGCCTCGGGCGCTCCCTCGGGCGCTCCCCCAGGGGCACCCCCAACGGCTCCCGCGTTAGCCGCAGCCCTCCGCGCCTCGGCGGATTCCTCCTTGCCTGGTGCGCCGCCGGACCGATATCCCTTAGTCGTGCTCATTCTCGCGCCGTGGACGCATCCGCTCTTGGCCAAAAAATTTGCCCTCGCCGCCGCCGCTGTGGCCATGATCGCGCTGTCGACAACAGCCGCTGCCACCGACCAGCCGCCGCTCAAGGGCGTCTTCGCCGACAAATTTAGCCCTTTGACACCGCCTATACCAGCGCCGCAGGCGGTCTTTTCCGACGGTGCGGGCCGGCCTGTGACGCTGCAGGATTTCCACGGGCAGGTCGTGGTGCTGAACTTCTGGGCAACGTGGTGCGCGCCCTGCGTCCACGAGATGCCGACGCTGGACAATCTCCAGGCGAAGCTCGGCGGGCCGCGCCTGCGGGTCGTGGCGGTTTCCGAGGACCGCGGCGGCGCCAAAGTGGTCGAGCCTTTCATGGCCCGGACCGGCTTGAAGCATTTGAGCGTCTACATCGATCGGAAGGGCGCCCTGTTCCGCGAGTTCGGCGCCAAGGGGTTGCCGACGACCATCCTGATAGACGCCGAGGGGCGTGTCGTCGGCGGCTTGGAAGGTCCCGCCGAGTGGGATTCCGACGATGCCTTGGAACTGATCCGCTTCTACATGGACCGCGGCGCCGCCGCGCCGCTCAAGACCGGCGGCTGAGCCGGCCGATTCCGCCTGCCTCCTTTTTGACCCCACCTTTAGGCGCACACAGGGTTGACGATTCCTTTAGGCCGCTATACGAGGATAGGACGGGCAAAGAGAGGGGTCGTGATGCGTTCTGTTCTTGCAGCCGGCATTCTGCTGGCGGCATCTAGCTTCAGTTCCTACGCTGGCGAGACACACGTCTACACCGTCCTGAAGGACGGAGAGCCGATCGGCGAGAAGAGCGTCACCTTCCACCGTGACGAGAACGTCTTGAAGGTGGCGGTGAATTGGGACGTGGAGATCGAATTCGCCGGCCTGACCTTCTTCCGCTACGAGCACAACCGGGTCGAGGAGTGGGTCAACGGCGCGATCACGAACCTCGTCGGCCAGACCCACGACGACGGCACGGACTACGACGTCTCCTACCGTTGCGGCGGCGAAGGCTGCGTATGGACCGTGAACGGAACGGTGTCAGTCATGCCGAACAACGTCGCGCCGGCGTCGGTCTGGAACAAGATCGCGTTCGGCTCGAAGTCGATGGTCAGCCCGGTCGACAAGGAATTATACGAGGTCACCATCAAGCCGGTCGGCTGGCAGACCGTCGAGACCGGCCAGGGGCCGGTCAAGGCGGAACTGGTGCGGGTCCGCGGCAACATCGAGCGGGACCTCTGGTACGACGCCACCGACCGCCTCGTGCGCATGCGCTTCGATTTCAAGGACGCCGAGATCGAGCTGGTGCTCGACGGCGTCACCAACATCCAGACGGCGCAGGACTAGCGCCTCTCTCGACCGGAAGCGCCGTCCCTCCCCGTCTAGGACAGCGCGTTCGCGCCAATCTTCCCGTTCAGAGCTGAAGTTGCCGAAGAGGCCGGCTCGACACCCCGTGTCCCGGATGGAACGGCGCGCGCGGCCTCAGCGCGTCGGGACCGGCTCGTCGCCCGAATAGTCGTAAAAGCCCCGGCCCGCCTTGCGGCCCAGCCATCCGGCCTCGACGTACTTCACCAGAAGGGGACAGGGCCGGTACTTGGAATCGGCCAGGCCCTCATAGAGCACGTGCATCACGGCGAGGCAGGTGTCGAGGCCGATGAAGTCGGCCAGCTCCAGCGGCCCCATGGGGTGGCGCGCGCCGAGCTTCATGGAGGTGTCGATAGCCGTGACCGAACCGACGCCCTCGTAGAGCGTGTAGACCGCCTCGTTGATCATCGGCAGGAGTATCCGGTTGACGATGAAGGCGGGAAAGTCTTCGGCCAGGGCCGGCGTCTTGCCGAGGGTCAAGGTCAGAGCCTTGATCTTCTTGAAAGTCTCCTCCTCCGTCGCGATCCCGCGGATCAGCTCGACCAGTTTCATTAGGGGAACCGGGTTCATGAAGTGCATGCCCATGAACTGGCCGGGGCGGTCCGTGCTGGAAGCGAGGCGGGTGATCGAGATCGAGGAGGTGTTGGAGCAGATCACCGCCTCGGGCTTCAGGATCGGGCAGAGTTCCTGGAAGATCTTCTTCTTGACCTCCTCGACCTCCGTCACCGACTCGATGACCGCGTCGGCGTCCTTGCAGTCCGCGAGGCTGGTCGCCGTGGCGATGCGTTTCAGGGCGCCGTCCTTGTCGGCTTCCGTGATCTGTTCCCGGCTGACCTGGCGGGACATGTTCTTCTCGATCGAGACCCGAGCGGCCTGAAGGCGCTCCTCGCTCAGGTCGCAGAGCAGGACGTCGTAGCCGGCGAGCGCGCAGACGTGCGCGATGCCGTTGCCCATCTGACCGGCGCCGATGACGCCGATCTGTTTCATGTTGCTGATATCGACCTCGGCTGTTTTCTGTTCTGACATGAGCTGTCCGTTGCCCGCCGTTTGTTCCGGTCCCGTCTCGCGCGCAGCCGCGCTCTGCTCAGCTCAGCGCCTCTTCGAGCTCGGGCACCGCCTTGAAGAGGTCGGCCACCAGGCCGTAGTCGGCGACCTGGAAGATCGGCGCGTCCTCGTCCTTGTTGATCGCCACGATGATCTTCGAGTCCTTCATGCCGGCCAGGTGCTGGATGGCGCCTGAGATGCCGACCGCGATGTAGAGGTCGGGCGCCACCACCTTGCCGGTCTGGCCGACCTGGTAGTCGTTGGGCACATAGCCGGCGTCGACCGCGGCGCGCGACGCGCCGACCGCCGCCCCCAGCTTGTCGGCGATCCGCTCCAGCATGGCGAAGTTCTCGCCGCTCTGCATGCCGCGGCCGCCGGACACGATGATCTTGGCGCTGGTCAGCTCGGGCCGCTCCGACTCGGTAAGCTCCTGTCCCAGGAAGCTGGACAGGCCGAGATCGCCGGTGCCGGCGACGGCGGCGGTCTCCGCCTGGCCGCCCTCGGCCGCGACCGCCTCGAAGGCCGTGCTGCGGATCGTCACCACCTTGATGGCGTCGCTCGACTTCACGGTGGCCAGCGCGTTGCCTGCGTAGATCGGCCGCACGAAGGTGTCGGCTGACTTCACCTCGCTGATGTCGGAGATCTGCTGCACGTCGAGCAGCGCGGCGACGCGCGGCATCAGGTTCTTCCCCGTCGTGGTTGCCGGGGCCAGCAGGTGGCCGTAGTCCTTGGCCAGTTGGGCGACCAGCGGGGCGACGTTCTCCGCCAGCTGGTGTTCGTACTCGTCGGCCTCGGCGACCAGCACCTTGGCGACGCCCGCGACCGCGGCGGCGGCCTCGACCACCGCGGCGCAGCCCTTGCCGGCGATCAGCATGTGGATCGGCTCGCCGCCGGCGATCTCGGCGGCGGCCGCGACCGTGTTCAGCGTCGCGGGCTTCAGCTCGGCGTTATCGTGTTCGCCAACAACCAGAACGCTCATCAGATCACCTTTGCTTCGTTCTTCAGCTTCTCGATCAGTTCGGCCGCGCTCTCGACCTTGACGCCGGCCTGACGCGGCGGCGGCTCGCTGACCTCCAGCACCTCGAGGCGCGGCGCCACGTCGACGCCCAGGTCGGCCGGGGTCACCGTCTCGATCGGCTTCTTCTTGGCCTTCATGATGTTGGGCAGCGAGGCGTAGCGCGGCTCGTTCAGCCGCAGGTCCACGGTGACGACAGACGGCATCTTGAGCGAGACCGATTCGAGGCCGCCGTCGACCTCGCGGGTCACCTTGGCGCCGTCGGCGCCGATCTCCAGCTTCGAGATGAAGGTGCCCTGGGGCCAGCCGAGCAGGGCGGAGAGCATCTGGCCGGTCTGGTTGTTGTCGCCGTCGATCGCCTGCTTGCCGAGGATCACCAGGTCGGGGCCTTCCTTCTCGACCACGGCCTTGAGCAGCTTGGCGATGGCCAGCGGCTCGAGCGGCCCGTCCTCCTGGATCAGGATGCCCCGGTCGGCGCCCATGGCCAGTGCCGTGCGCAGGGTCTCCTGGGACTGGGCCGTGCCGGCGGCGACCGCGATCACCTCGGTCGCGGTACCGGCTTCCTTCAGCCGGATCGCGGCCTCGACCGCGATCTCGCAGAACGGGTTCATGGCCATCTTGACGTTGTTCAGCTCGACGCCGCTCTTGTCCGCCTTGACCCGGACCTTGACGTTGGCGTCGATGACCCGCTTGATCGGTGTCAGCACCTTCATCGCTTCGCATCCACCCTTCAGAAATCACGCCGCAGCACTCCCCGCGGCCTGCTGCCATAGCGCGCTCGCGGCGGTGCGGCAAGATTAAATTATCCGGCCGTTATGCCCGCCAGATAAGGCATTTCGCGACCGCACACTAGGAGCGGTGTTTGGGCCCTGTCAACGCGCGGCAAACGCCTGGACCCGCGGTTTCCTAGCGATTGGCCCCAGGAACCCAGAGCACGTCGCCGCCGCCCCGGTCGTTGACGTGGCGCGCCAGGACGAACAGCAGGTCGGACAGGCGGTTGATGTAGCGCAACGCCTCGGGATTGACCGCCTCCCGCCGGGCCAGGAGGGTCATCTCCCGTTCGGCCCGCCGGGTCACGGTGCGCGCCAGGTGCAGCGCGGCGGCCGTCGGGCTGCCGCCCGGCAGGACGAAGGACTTGAGCGGCGCGAGCTCGGCGTTCAGTGCGTCGATCTCCCGCTCCAGGCGCTCGACCTGGCCCGCGGTCATGCGCAGCGGCGGGTACTTGGGGTTCTCCTGCTCGGGCGTGCAAAGGTCGCCGCCCAGGTCGAAGAGGTCGTTCTGGATGCGGCTCAGGGTCTCGTCGGCGCCGCCCTCCGCGTGCAGCCGGGCCAGGCCGATGGCCGCGTTGGCCTCGTCCACGGTGCCGTAGGCCGCGACCCTGAGGTCATGCTTCTCGACCCGGGTGCCGTCGCCGAGCGACGTTTCTCCCCGGTCGCCGCCACGGGTGTAGATCCGCGTCAATTGAACCACGCTTCGGGCTCCCTCAGTCCTTTGTCAGCATCGCGACGGCGAACAGCAGCAGGGCGATGCCCTGGAAGATGATCCGGAAGCGCATCAGGCGGTTGCCGTACTTCTTGTTGAAGTCGCCGCCGCGCGCCATGGCGAAGAGCCCGACGAAGAGCACGCCGAGCGTCATGAAGAGCGCGATGCCGAGAAGGGTCAGGGAAAGTCCGCTCATCGCGATGGTATAACGCCGGCGGCGGGCGCAAGCCAGCGCGATGTGCCGCCGGTTTTCTAAAGCAGGATAACGGTGAGCGCGACGTTCTCCACCGCGGCGTCCTTCAGGACCTCGAGCAGCCGGTCGAACTCCGGGCCGAGGCGCGCGCGGCCGGCGGCGGCCGCCTCGATCTCGATCGTGGCGGGGCCTTCAAGGTCTCCGGTCAGCACGTCCCAGAGGGCGTCGAGGTTGCGGCCGTAGTAATCGGGAAAGCTGAGATCGGCGGCCAGCCGGTCGTGGACCTCGCCGATCCCGGCGAGCGCGGCCGCGTCGATCCGGCAGATTCGGGGGGGCGTCATCGGGGGACGGTCATCGCGGGTCGATCCGCACGAAGCTGTCGTAGTGGTCGAGGGTGACCCAGAGCGTCCACCCGCCGGTCTCCTGCTCGACGAAGACCAGGCGCCGCGCGCCGCGCCGCTTGGTGCCCGCGAAATCCAGGTCGGCCTCGACGTAGCGTCCGTCGAAGTCGGCCGGCAGGCGCCGCTCGCGGTTGTGGAAGCGGTTGCCGCCGATCGCCGCCCCCGGCGCGCTGTCCCAGAGGTTTCGGCCCGGGCGCCAGCCCCGGTCCCGGGCCTGGCGCTTGGTCAGGTAGCAGTCCGGCAGGCGGCCCCGCTGGTTCACGAAGGTTGTCACCCTGACGAAAGCGGTCGCGTGGTCGAGGCGGAGGGCCGCCGCGGTCTCGGCGAGCGCCCGGTCGTGCGGCCCGGAGATCTCCAGGTTCGTGCCGCAGACCTCTTGGGCTCCGGCCCCGTTCCCGGTCCACAAGAGCAGGACCAGGGCTTGCAAAGCGGCGAAGAGGATCCGACGTCCCATGGCAGGGTTATAGGCTGCCCACCAGAGAGCGGGAAGTGACCATGGCTCGTGAACACAGCTATCTCGCCACCACCCGCTGGACCGGGGCGGCCGAGGGGCCCACCGTGGACCCCGGGCGCTTCTCCCGGGCCTACCGGATCGAGGTGCCGGGCAAGCCGCCGATCGAGGGCTCCTCGGACCCGGCCTTCCTGGGCGACCCGGCGCGGCACAACCCCGAGGACCTGCTGGTCGCCGCGCTCTCGGCCTGCCACATGCTCTGGTACCTTCACCTCTGCGCGGTCAAGGGCGTGGTGGTGACCGCCTACGAGGACGCGGCGGAGGGCACCATGCTGGAAGAGCCGCGCAAGGGCCGCTTCACCGAGGTGATCCTGCGCCCCCAGGTCACGATCACCGCCGAGAGCGACGCGGAGCGGGCCCGGCAGCTCCACGAACGCGCCCACGCCGAGTGCTTCATCGCCAACTCGGTCAACTTCCCGGTGCGCTGCGCGCCGGAGATCGTGAAGGGCTAGAACCCACGGGCCCTCACCCCGGCCCTCTCCCGCGGGGAGAGGGAGTGCAACGGCGGCGATGGTTTTTGCCCTCTCCCGCCGGGAGAGGGAGGGCCCCACAGCGAAGCTGTGGGAGGGTGAGGGCCGGTTGGTTCAGTTCGGCCCAGGCACTGGCGACGCCTTCGCGGAATCGCTCCCAGCCTCATTGCGCGGCGTCGGGTGACGGCTTGCTCGCGCTGTCCGAGCGGCAATTGATGTGCGCCATGAGTGTCGCGTAGGAGATGTTGAAGGCCATCGGCGACTGCAGATCGGTCAAGGCCACCTCAGTCAGAAGAGTGATGACCTCTGGGTATTCCGCAGCAAGGGCTTCGCAGGACTCCTTTATGGCAAGAAACGCGTCTGGCGTGATCGGCGCGTCCGAATCCTTCACCAGTTTATCCGTGCAATCAGAGAACAGGTGGCGTGCGACGAAAAGGTGTCGGAGCTCTTTCTCGACGGGCGGCTCCGGGGCTTCAAGCATCGACGTCATGCAGCGGCATTGATCCGGGCTGTGGCCGACTGCATGGAGGCAGAAGCTCTGGAGGTCAGCGGCGCGTTCGTCGGCCAGCCCGGCTGACGCGGCGAGCGACATTACCGCGGCCGTGGCGAAGGTCTTCAGCGTCACGCGCCGTCGCCGTCTCCTCGCCATTCGCTCGTCCCACTAGCGCTTGTTTGCGCTTTCGGCATAGGCGCCGGGAGCGGTCAGTTCCGCCCGGGCGTCAGCAGGCCTCTCGCGATGACCTGGGCCTGGATCTCGGCGGCGCCCTCGAAGATGTTGAGGATCCGGGCGTCGCAGAGCACGCGGCTGATCTTGTACTCCTCGGCGTAGCCGTTGCCGCCGTGCACCTGAAGCGCGTTGTCGGCGTTGGCCCAGGCGACCCGGGCGGCCAGCAGCTTGGCCATGCCGGCCTCGATGTCGCAGCGCCGGTCGGAATCCTTCTCGCGCGCGGCGGCGTAGGTCAGCTGCCGGGCCACCATGGTCTCGACCGCCATCCAGGCGAGCTTGCCGGCGACGCGCGGGAACTCGAGGATCGCCTTGCCGAACTGCTGGCGCTCGCGGGCGTAGTCGAGGCCCAGCTCCAGCGCGTTCTGGGCCACGCCGACGGCCCGGGCGGCGGTCTGGATGCGCGCCGACTCGAAGGTCGCCATGAGCTGCTTGAAGCCCTCGCCCTCGACCTCGCCCAGCAGGTTCCCCGCCGCGACCTCGAAGCCGTCGAAGCCGAGCTCGTACTCCTTCATGCCCCGGTAGCCGAGCACGCCGATCTCGCCACCGGTCATGCCGGGCGCGGGGAAGGGGTTCTCGTCCGTGCCCCGGGGCTTCTCGGCCAGGAACATCGAGAGGCCCTTGTAGCCCTTCTCGTCCGGGTTGGTGCGCGCCAGCAGGGTCATGACGTCGGTGCGCGCCGCGTGGGTGATCCAGGTCTTGTTGCCGGTGATCCTGTAGGTCTCGCCGTCGCGCACGGCGCGGGTCCTGAGCGCCCCCAGGTCGGAGCCGGTGCCCGGCTCGGTGAAGACCGCGGTCGGCAGGATCTCGCCCGACGAGATGCGCGGCAGCCAGGCCTGCTTCTGCGCCTCGGTGCCGCCCAGGCGGATCAGCTCGGCGGCGATCTCGGAGCGCGTGCCGAGCGAGCCGAGGCCGATGTAGCCGCGCGACAGCTCCTCGGTGACCACGCACATGGCCATCTTGCCCATGCCCAGGCCGCCGTACTCCTCGGGCGCGGTCAGCCCGAAGACACCCAGCTCGGCCAAGGCCTCGACCACCGCCATGGGAATCAGAGCGTCCTCCAGGTGCCAGGCGTGGGCCGCCTCCGCATGGTCGTCGGCAAACTTGCGGAACTGGTCGCGGATCAGGTCCAGGGTCTCGTCGCCCAGCGCGGCCTCGCCGAAGTCGCCCTCGGCAATCAGCTCGGCGATCCGCGCACGGACGCTCGCGCTGTTGGCCTCGCGGAGCGACCGTACGGCCGGGTCGTTGAGGAAGCCGGCCATCTCGATCTGGGAGACGCCCAGGTCGGCGGGACGTACGACTTCGACCTGGCTGAGCGCGATGCCGCCGGTCATCTGGGCTAGGTACTCGCCGAAGGCCGCGCGCAGCATCAGGCCCTCCAGCTCGCCCAGTCCGCCGGCCGCGTCCAGGCTCTCGGCCCACTGCACCATGGCCTTCAGAGCGGCGCCGTAGGTCGCCAGCCAGGCATAGCCGTGGGCGGCGAACTGCTCGGCCTCGAGGCGGGCGGCCTCGACCCGGCCTTCGGGCGCGACCTTGGCGGCGACCGCGGTCTTGGCCGAGGCGATGAAGCGCTCGGCGGCGGCCAGCGCCTCGCGATACTGGTCGAGCGCCGAGGTCTCGGTGGGCGCGTCGGCCCGGCGGGCCGCGGTGACGGCGGTCTCCTGTCTCATGATATCGCTACCTTCAAAGCGGAAAGCTCAGTCGGTGGAGGAGCAGGACGGTGCTTCGGTCGCCACGCCATTATCGGAAGTGCTTCAGCTTGCATCGTGCCAGCCCCTGCCCAAGGTGTAACCGGAATGTGAGAAACGATAGCCATCGGCGTCGGACCATAATCCGCAGAAGAGGTATCGATCATCCTGCTGACTGGCACGAAATGCGATGATGGCCGGTTCGAGCCGCGCCCGAGTTTGCCTAATCTTTTCCAAGGTGGGCTGCTCAAAAATCATGACACGCAAACCTGCTCGGCACTGAATAAGCTTGCAGAAATCGTTCCAGATTTCATCGAAGCTATGTAGCCACTCGCTTTCAACCGCCAGAACGAGATCCGTGTAAGCCTCTGAAGACCGGTCGTAGTCGAGCCAACAGACAT
The DNA here is from genome assembly GCA_030064845.1 of Kiloniellales bacterium. Classification (NCBI taxonomy): domain Bacteria; kingdom Pseudomonadati; phylum Pseudomonadota; class Alphaproteobacteria; order Rhodospirillales; species Kiloniellales bacterium. The sequence goes on along the minus strand of JASJEC010000010.1, from coordinate 398 downwards.
CGTATAGCCACTCGCCTGGAAAGCCCTTCTTCCTCTGCTTTCTGAAGGTGCTTTTCCCGCAGGCTTCATAGCCCAATTCATGGCCCATCTGGCACAGCCTGTCGGTAATGGCCAAGGTCCAGTCGTTGCTGCTCCCCGGGCCTTGCAGAGTCGTGGCCAGAGGCTGTCGGCCATTAGCGAGTGCCGCGACCTCATCGAGCTGGGCCTTGATCTCTTGTTCCAGTGCCTCGGGCAAGGAAGGACCTCCTAGGGCGACGCCGCCCCTAGCCCTCCATCGCGTCCTCGATGGTGCGCATGCCGGGTCGCTTGGCCGAGACCAGCACGGCCATGTTCCCGGGCTTGTGCTCGTTCTTCATCATCTTTGTGTGGGCCCGCGGGATGTCGTGCCAGGGAAGGAC